>MHBL01000101.1 GCA_001803235.1 Lentisphaerae bacterium RIFOXYA12_64_32 | reverse complement strand
GCCAACGTCGCCGCCCCCAGAATCAGGCCGTGCAGCAGGACATTGCCGTGAACCCAGTGCATGATGTCGGTCTGGAAATAGATCGCGACCCAGATCGCGGCCAACAGGCCGACGCCCCCCAGAAAAGAAAAGAGATTGGCAACCGATTCATTACGAATACAAAAGGCCCGGAGATTCTTGCACACATCGCTCATCCGCGTCTCTCCCTTGTTTTTGGCTCAGGTTGCCTCATCGCTCCCGCTGCCTCCGCTGCTCTTCAGACGTTTCATGGTCCCACCCATGAGCTTAGGAGTATTCTTTCATGACCCGAAATGACCGTCAAGAGATTAATGCATGGCAGGAGTGCGCTCAATACATATCCCGCACCGCAAAATGGCTGATTTCCGCCACTTGCTGCACCGCAACCATCGCGGGTCTATCCCTAAAAGGGAGGTTATGGCAACACTAAAGTGTTGTATGAAGCCAGCCCGCTCCGGCCCCTCATGGCCATCATAAAGAGTAGGCCTTAAGGCTTCACGCCCCGCTCATGCGACCCTCTTCCCCTCTTCCCCGGAGGCTCGCATGCCGACTCGCAATTTAAGACTTCGACATTTTTCAGAAGGAGCGCTATGACGGAGGCGCATGCTTTCCTCTCCCTTCAAGGAAGAAGCGTCATGAGTGCCGGGTGTTGCCGTTTGTGTTCTTCCCTTTTGGTCTTTTGGACGCTGCTGATTCTCCCTGGAACGCCGGCCCAGGCCCGCGACTGGTGGACGGTCCGTCACCCCACGGCCGGTCCGCCCCAGGCCGTCGGCTCCCCGGCGGCTGGCTGTCTGGCCGGAGGCGTCGCCCTGCCCCTGGAAGGACCGGGCTATCAGGTGGTCCGCGCCAGCCGCGAGCGCTATTTCGGACATCCCCGTCTGATTCGTTATATCCGCGATCTCGGACGGCAGATTGTCGGCAGCACCCTTGACACGGTTTATGTGGGGGATCTGTCACAACCGCGAGGCGGACCCATGTCTTATGGCCATGCCAGCCACCAGAACGGCCTTGATGTGGATATCTGGCTGACGCCGGGGCGCCCGCTGATGCAGCCGGCACGCCTGCGCGAGACGATCGACGTCCCGTCGGTGGTCACGGCGGATGGCACCGCCATCGTTCGCACGGTGTGGAGCAACGGCCATGCCCGTCTGATCTCCCTTGCCGCCCGTCCGCCCGAAGTCGACCGGATCTTCGTGCATCCGGCCATCAAGCGGGAGCTGTGCCGCACTGCCGGCGGCAATCGGGACTGGCTGCACAAGGTGCGGCCCTGGCGTGGCCATAGCGCTCATTTTCACGTTCGTCTGGCGTGCGCTCCCGGCGAAAAGGACTGCCTGCCCGGCCGGCCGCTTCCCCCTGGCGATGGCTGCGACGAAATGGACCATTATTTCAACGGTCCGGGGCGCGCCCTTTTGCCGTTGCCAAAAGAACTGCCTCCCGGCCACCGTCCCCCTCGGGTTGCATTGCCGGAATCCTGCACCGGGGTTGTCAAGGCGCCTTAGGGCGTGTCCGGAAAAATGGAGCGTGTGGGGGGAGGCTTGGCCTCCCCCCAACCCCCCGCCCCTCGATTCCTTGTTCCTTGCCCCTTGGGGGTTTTTTATGTCTGGCGGACCCGGTTCAGAAAGGCATCCACTTCCGTTTCCAGAACGCGGCTTGGCTTGCCAAGGTCACGCGCCGCCCACAGAACCTGAATGGCCGAACCATACGACGCAATCGACGCGCCCATGTCAAGGACGCTGTTTTGTACCGAATCGGCGTCGGTGGCCAGCGTGCGCACATTGCGGACGATTTCCCCAGTCGAGGCATTTTGTTCCTTCATCGCCGCGGCAATCGCCGCGGCAACCTCGCTCACGTCCGTGATGGTTTTGCCAATGCCGGTGATGGCTTCCACGGCGCGGCACGTCGCGGCCTGGATTTCGGTGATCTGCGTGCCGATTTCCCCGGTTGCCCGGGCGGTTTGCAGACTGAGATTCTTGACCTCTGCGGCGACCACGGCAAAGCCCTTGCGCGCTGGTGCGGGATGTGCGGGAGTATCCCGATGTGCCCTACCAGGCTGAGCGGGCCATGCGGCTTGGTGCAAGCGCGAAAGGCGTAGGCCATGCCTTACGGCGCATGAACATCACCTATAAAAAAACACTTCAGCACCCCAAGGCGAACGTCGCCGCACGGCTTACCTTCCGCCAAAGGATTGATGCCTATCAGGCGCAAGGCCGCACCATTATCTA
>MHBL01000100.1 GCA_001803235.1 Lentisphaerae bacterium RIFOXYA12_64_32 | reverse complement strand
AAGTTGACAAGGACACCCCCGAGAGCAAGTAGGAGGCCGCGCGCGAGATCGGGGATGCAGGCAGGGCGTGGAAATCACTAGAGAAGAGGAGGAAGACCCGATGGCAACCGCAACCGCACCGAACCGCAGACTCGTCAGAACCGGCCGTACCTGGCTCGCCGATCACCAGCGCCTTGATGTGACGGCGCCCAACCCGCGACCTGTCATGCAGGGGGCCAATCGCGCCCGCCTTTCGGGCTACATCCTGCGCAGATGGGAGAAAGCCACCACGCCATCCCCTGGAACGATCATGCGCGATCTCCGCACGGGCCGCAAGATGGTCATTCAGCGTCAGGGACCCGAGTTCTGTGTCGCGCTCTTCCACCTTCTCGGCTACGGCCAGGGAAGGTCTTTTACCCGCGCGTACCAATTGGCGGTCCATATCTGCCGCGATGCCGGGGTCAAGTATCCGAGTCTGAGCACGGCCCGGCGCTGGGTAGCAACCAGGGCGATGGCCTGATCATGACGCAAACGGTTCACCATCGGGAATGTCGAACGGCCAGAGAGGGAGCGCCATTTCTGACGCATCCTGCCATGCGCTCGCCGCACCCCGAATCGCTCCGCGGTAGGAACTCGACGAGCACGGCCGGCAGACGTCCAGGCTCTCCAGCATCTGAGCCGCATACTGCAGCCGGACGACTGCGGCAGCCCTCAGTGAGCGTTGGACGGCAGGATCCTGCCACGCCTTCTTTTTCTTGCGTTCCGATGGTGTGGCAACCGCGAACTCCGCCACGTTGCGATCGCCTCGCACATAGGCGAACCATGCCGAGCGAGTCGTTCCCCGCAGTTCCTCCCAGAGTTTCTGCACCTCGGCGTCGCTCATCCCTTCCTGGAGTTCTTCAGCCAGAAGACCAGCCTCGTGCGCTGCCATTCCGAGATCCATGGAGTGATTCCCCCGGGGCGCGTCCTGGCCCACCCAGGCCGCCCCAACTCGTAACGTAGCACAGGAGCCCGGCCCATGCCCAGCCGCCGCAAACTGACGCCCCGCGCCGCGTTCATCCTCGCCGGCGCTGCCGGCAAGGGCCTGACCCTGGCCGACATCCAGGTCCGGGCCCGAGCGCACGCGAGCGTGTTCTACCGCGTCGTGCGCGGCGAGCGTACGTCAGCGCGCATCGACCGCGTCATTGCCCACGCGATCGGCGTATGTCCCCGCGAACTGCGCAACCTGCGCCGTTCGCAGCAACCCACCAGGTGACCGGAAGAGAAGAGGAGAAAGACCCGATGGGAACGTCGATCTTCACGGATCTCGGAGTCCGACCAAGACGTCCTGCTCCATTTCGGCGTAGTACAGCAACAGGTGCAGCATCTTCAGCGGCTGGAACTTCGGCAGGTTCGCGGTATCCGGCTCTGTCGCATTCCCTTTCTTCAGTTCTCCAGGCATGCGGCTCAGTAGATCATCAAACAGAAACAGATTTGCCCCGTCTTGGAGAGCAGGTCCGACGACTTCGCGCATGGATTGAAGGTCGAGCGGATACGGGGGAGGAACTTGTCAGGGCGGGGGAGCGATCATAGAGGAGTGCCCTTTTCCGAAGCATTCACCCGAGCTTCCAGGGCGTCGATGCGTTTCTGTTTCCGGTCCAAGTCTCGGCTCATGAAATAGAACGCAGGGATCCAAACCAACATGACGATCATCCAGTACACGATGAAGAGAGCGTGGATGAGTATCTCCGCCATCGCTGCGGCTGAGATCTGGCCCCCAGCGTCGCCAAGTATCACGACAACGCGTCGGACGGAGTTCCCTCCGAATAGCGCCGCAAGGATGATGAGTGTTCTCCGTGTCGGGATGACGCGGGAGAGAAAACTCCTGGCCGCGGCCCTGGTCTCTGGTTTCGTGGCCGCCTTGACGATCGTCTTGCAGATCCAGATGGCGCCGGCAACGGCCAATGCGTTCACAACGGCCTGGGCCACGCTCGTCGTGCTGAAGGCGTTCTGCATCGCGTTCATCCCCTTCCATCTCATGACCCGTTGAGTGTCATTACCATAGCATCGCAGATCGGAGCCCGCACCTGATGTCCTACACCCCGCCAACCCTCGCCATCGTCGCCGTCACCAAGACCGCCGACGGGCTGTACCGTGCGAAGTCCGCGAACCACAAACACGAGCTGCGCAGCGACCCGCGCGCCAGCACCGACCGCACGCGCATCCTGACCGACTTCGGGGCGCCGTTCCAGCGCCTGATCCGGCACATCGACGAGATCTACGCCGCGCGCCAGCGCAACGAGGCGCGCCGGATCCGGGAGATCGCCGCCAACCGGGTCGATGGCGTCTGGTTCAGCGGCATGCGTGACCGCTGGGGCGGGTGCGGGAAGCGCCCGCGTTCGATCTGCAACACCACGGCCGCCTGTTAAGAGGAGGTACCACACCATGACCTCGACCACCCGCTACCTCCAGGAATCGCGCCTCACCGAGCGCCGCGCCGTCGACGCTGACGCCGCATTCGCGCGCCGCCTGGTCCTGATCTCGTTCCTCGGCTGGCTCATCGCCATGACCCTGATCTGGGGGCGTGACCATGCTTTGTCCTCGTTGCGGCGGGATCGGTCATCTGCGCGACGGCTCCACGTGCGAGCGTTGCGGCGGGGCCGCGTTCCTCTGCGACCGCTGCGACAAGCCGCGCCCCCCAGGCCAGGCGCTCTGCGATGCCTGCGGAGCAGAGGAAGCGTCAAGCCGCAGGGAAAGGGCGGGTTGCCCTCTCCCTGCACCCTCTCCCGATGGAGTTGCATTTGCCGCACGCGGGGTACCGCGGGCGACAAATACAACTCCCATAGGGATGGGTCCGGGAAGGGACACCGTCCCTGCCCGGCCGTCGGAGACACCAGCAAAGGAAGAGGAGAAGACCCCATGCCCAGCAGAAGAATCCTTGCCCGCGTCAGCAAGCACGATCCCAACGCTCCCCGCCACATCGCGACAGACAATGCTCCCAGGCTTCCAGGGCTTGACGAGCGCATCAGCCTGCGGTCCGCGGCAACCTTACTCCACGTCCGTGCCAGCGTCGAGAGGCTCGCGGCGTTCGGACTGAAGCCGATCGACTCTGTCAGCACTGGCACGCTCACATTCACCGCGTACGACCGCGCCCAGGTCCTGGCCGCGGTCAAGAAGATCGAGACCGCCCGCGCCGCGCGCATCGCGGCGGCGACGTCAGGCCCGGCCGCCGTGGCGAACGGCGTCGCCGCCGCCGTCGCCGAGTCCGGCATGCCGCCGCCCGTCCAGGACGCGACCACGCTCGCCCGGCAGCAGTTCGCCGTGAGTTGCGAGATCCGCGACCTGCTCAAGTCGTTGGTCGCATCCCAGGGAAAGGCCGCATGACCATGCGCCTACGCGTTGACATACAACTACTCGAGCGCCTGCGTAACGCCAGCGAGCGCTACGGCATGCCGATCAGCGAGATCGTGCGGCGGGCACTGCGGTGGTCCCGGAAACCGGGCGCGTGCGTGGTCGGTCGCGAAACGCGCAACCCGACCACAACCGGCGGCGAGTGCTTGAAGCTCCAGGACATCCCGCACGAGCTCGTCGCGCGCCGGACCCCGGCGCGGATCCGCGCCATCCTCCGCGCCTACCTCGACCAACACGACCGCGGCGGCGCCGCGCCCGCGCCCGAGCTCGAAGGCGGCCTCATCGAAGGCGTGCACTACAACGTCCCCCAGAGCGAAGTCCTGCGCCGGTTCCTTTCGAGGTAACGACCCATGTCACAAGCACTTAACACCATCCCCTGCATCTCCATCCGACAGCCCTGGGCGTGGCTGATCGTGCGTCCTGATCTTCCGGATCCGGTTGACCGGGCGATGGCCCGGCAAGCTGGCGAAATCAAGGACATCGAGAACCGCACCTGGTCGACGCGGATTCGGGGACAGGTCCTGATCCACGCATCGAAGGGCATGACGAAGGCCGAGCACGACGATTGTCTCGCGTTCCTGCGACACGCGTTTCCTGGCCTGGCGAAACGTCTTCCGTACGCCCAGGCTCTGCAGTTTGGCGGCATCATTGGCGCGGCGGTCATCGATCTCTGCGTTGTGCAACACCGATCGCCCTGGTTCTTTGGCCCGCGAGGTTTCTTGATGACAATCAGCCACCCGATGCCGTTCATGCCCTACATCGGCCAGCGTGGGTTCTTCCAGGTTCCCGCCAGCGCCGTTGACTGGAACTTGCGCGAGTTCGAACAGGGCAGACGCCCCGCTCTTCCTATCCCCACGGTGGGGGAGTACTTCCAAGCCCATTCCGGTAGCGATCCCGCGCGGCGATGCCGCGTCTGCGGCTGCACTGACGCCGACTGCTCCGGCTGCATCGAGCGAACCGGAAAGCCGTGCCACTGGGTCGCAGCAGATCTGTGCAGCGCATGCGCGAACACCGGGCTCTGCCGCGGTACTCCGTCGGCAGGAGCCAACTCGTTCGGCTCGGAGGTGTAGTAAGTGGGAACCAACTACCAATGCCCGACGGTCCTGGACGCCTGCTGCGGTCCGCGCATGTTCTGGTTCGACCGGGCTGACAGTCGGGCGCTGTTCGTTGACAAGCGCCGCGAGCGGTGCCACGCCGACACGAGGCAAGGCCGGCGCGAGATCGTCATTGACCCCGACCAGATAGCGGACTTTCGCGCGCTTCCGTTCCATGACGCGACCTTCGCGCTGGTGGTCTTCGATCCGCCGCACACCTTCGCCGGTCCGAACGGATGGACGCGGAAGAAGTACGGCACGCTTGAGTCCGGATGGCGAGACGACATCCGGCACGGCTTCTCCGAGTGCTTCCGCGTGCTCTGTCCGCTGGGCACGCTGGTTTTCAAGTGGTGCGAACATCGGGTTCCCGTATCCACCGTGCTGGCTCTTACGCCGGAGCGGCCGCTGTTTGGCCAGCGCTGTGGGACCACAGCCAAGACGCACTGGATCGTGTTCCAGCGGCCGAACACGCGATAGACGGCGCCCGTCCATCTGGCCAGATAGACAGCGACAGGAAACGAACCAAATGCCAAACCAGACCAACAACCACCTTCCCGGGCCGGCGGCGGCTCTTCTCCCCCTCTTCCCCGCCGCCGTGCCCGGGCCTTCTTCCGTCGCGCTGCTCTGCGAGCCAGACGCGCTTCCAGCCACGCTACATGAGCGCGCCGCCATCGCAGAGTCGATCGCCAAGCATGCCGACTTCTTGCCGGTGGCCACGGCGATCTTCCTCGCGAGCACGCGCGCGCAGTTCTTCCCCGCGCGTGAGCAGGCAGGCGCGTTCCTAAAATGGATTGCGGCGGCATGGCGCCGTCCGGTCAATGCCTCGCACATCCACCATCTGATCGCGGTCGGCGAGTTGCTGCTCGACACGCGCGACGACAAAGTGTGGGGCCCACACTTTCAGGCGCTGCCAGTTGAGAAGCTACTCACGCTCACGCGCCTGTCGCGCGAGAAACTGATCCCGTTCATGGAAGAGAACGGCCTCGCCCTGGGCGACGCCTCGCGCGAAGAGATCCGCGACATGGTATCCGAAGTCCTCGGCGAGAAACGCCGGCACGCGCGCGTCGCCCACACTACCAGCGTGGTCGGGCCGTTCGAGCTCGCGATCGGTATGGCCGACATGCCGGCCGACAAGGTCTACTCCGCCGCTGACGCCATGCGTCCCGACCAGAGCCTGCGGTTGCTCAAGAATTCGATGGTCATCGCCGAGCGCCAGGCCGACCAGGGCCAGTACTCGCCCCAGGACCTGGTCGACGCCATGGCCGCGGTCAAGTCCTGGTTCCAGCGCATCGTCCCGCTGGCGCAGAAGGCGGGAATCGAGATCACCTGAGAGGGTTCAGATGGCTCTACGCTTCTCATTGTCTGACATCGGCGGCCTGGCGCCCACGGCCAGTACTGCGCAGCCGTCGCTGCCTTTCCCCGCTACCACCGGCCCTGCGGCGGACACGGGCTCTGCCGTGCCGCCGCAGGCGCCGTGCAACCTGCCTGCCGTAGTCATGCACACGGACGGCAACGTTGTCCGCGTGGAGATAGTAGAGTCGGCGCCGGAGCAGCAACCGAGGACTCAACCGACAACGGCGGCTGTGGCGGTCTCAGCCGCGCCCGCCATCGTCGCCGCGGAGCGATCCGGGGCTGCGCAGTCCGCATACGAGCAGCTCAAGGGCGAGCACCAGGACGTGATCCGCGAGCAGCTCGAGTTCTGCCAGCGGCTGTGGACGCTGTGGCGCGGCGGCGGCGGGCTCGCGTTCGAGGCCGCATACCAGGCCGTGGCTGCGCGCGTGGCCAAAGGCGATTTCCCCGCGCTGGCCCAGCGCGGCAAGTTCTCGATCGGCGTCGTGCGGCGATGTTGGATGCGGAAGCTCACCGACCCCCAGACCGGCGCGCCCGCCTGGGATCTCGACCGGCTCGCGTTTCAGTACCGCGCCGGCGCGGTCAAGCAGTCCATCGCCAAAGCGCTGCCGGCGGCGTACACCGAAATCTTCTCCGCCATGTATCTGACGCGCGGTTGCCGTAGCGTGCGCTCGGTCTGGGAGGCCGCCGCAACCAAGTGCCTCACAGAGGGTTTGGCCGCGCGCGACGAGATCCCGACCCTGGAGCAGGTGAAGTACTACGCCCAGACCAAGATCCCGCGCCGCCTGGTCAACCTCTACCGCACGCCCCAGGCCGAGAAGGCCCGCGTCGGCGGCTACATCCTGCGCAAGTGGCGCGCCCCCGGCGAGATCTGGATGATGGATCATCACCGGCTCGACATCTACTGCAAGGTCCCGATCCCCGGAAAGGCTGACGAGTGGTGCCTGATCCGGCCCTGGATCACCGTGGTACGCGACGCGGCAGCCGGGTTCATCCTCTCCGTCCTGGTCTATGCGGACTCAGCACCGAACCACGAGAAGATCGTCGAGTGCCTGTACTACGCCTTGGTCGTGTCTGGTGGCGTGGCGCCGCGGTACCTGGTCATCGACAACGGCATGGACTTCCTGCGGCGCGGTCTGTGCACCGACATGATCCTGCGCGCCGACGCGCCGGCAGACTCCGCACTCGAGGCCCTGGACCGCGCCTTTGGAGATGTCGAGATCGAGGACGGCGGCCAGGCACATACCATCTCCATCGCGCGCTGCCTCGGGGTCGAGGTCCGGCGAACGCGCAACTACGCCGGCCGCCAGAAGCCGGTCGAGCGCGATTTCCGCAACGTCGCCGGCGACTGGGCCAAACTCTGGCCCGCCTGGGTCTACTGCGGCAACTCCCCGAGCACGCGGCCGAGCGAAGCGGCTGGCCAGGACCGCAAGACCCGCAGCGAGCCCCGCAACTACCCCAGCGTCCAGCAAGCCCAGGACGCCATCGAGGCCTGGCTCGTGCGCCTGCACGCCACCCCGAGCAATGGCCGGATCCTCAAGGGCATGTCCCCCGCGCAGGCGTGGGCCAACCGCCCGACCCTGGCCCGGCCCGCGTTGCCAGAGCGTGCCCTGCAGCTCGCATGCATGATCCCTCAGCAGCGCCTCGTCTCCGTGCGGCCCGAAGGCCCGTCCGGCGCCGACATCATGTACAAGCGCTGGTGGTACCACGGCGCCACCGATGCCGACTGCCTCGCCCTGGGCACATTCTGCGGTGACCGCACAAAGCAGATCCTGATCAAGACCGCGTTCAACGTCCCAACCTTCGACTGGGATGGCAAGCGGCTGCCGATCCGGATCTGGGCCTTCACCACGGACGGCCGCTTCGTGGCCGCCTGCGAGGCGCACGAAGAGTTCGACGCCCTGGACGCGTCCTACATCCCGGAGGAACGCGACGGATTCCAGGCCGCCTGCCGACGGATCAACCTGATCAAGGCCCAGGACAAGCGCCGACGCGAGGAAGCCACCGGCGGCATGACCGAACGCAATGTCCGGCCCACGTCGCCGATCGCGTTTGCCGGCTTGGCCGGCGTGCCGCCGGCCCCGCAACTCACCCAGGGCTCGGACGATACCCCGCACGCTCTGGTCACCGCCCCGGCCGTTCCGGGCCCTGGCCGCGGCCGCGCCCGGATCACAGCCCCAACCGCGGGCTCCGCTGCCGACGCTGGTCCCTTCGCCACGTCGGGAAACCCTTCTGCGGAGTCCGCGCCTACCGTCAAGTCAGATCCGACCATGGTGGCGGACCTCGCAAAACTGCAGAAAGGAGACTTCGGCATCGAGAGACCTGAAGATCGGATTGCACGCGAAGCGGCCGCACTACTAAGAGAAGAGGAGGCGACAAATGAGCACAACTGAGGTCATGACGGGTGGGTTCAGCGCCGACCGGCGCGGAGACCACATGAACATCCCCAGGCCCGAGATCCTGGCCGGCATCGCCGGCTACTCACAGGATGACCAGGACGACCTGCTCTGGTTGCACGGCTATGCCCTGGACATGCTCCACGGCAGCCGGTCGGCCCTGGTCGACTGGTTGCAGATCGACTGGACCACGATCACCAGGATCTGGCGCGGCAAGTACGAAGCCGACATCGCCAAGGTCATGGCCAAGATCCGCCACCAGCGCCGCAAGGCGGAACTCGCACAGGATGCCGGGTTCATCGAGACCGTCACGGTCCGGAAGATATTCGACGCCTTGGACGCCGTCCGCGAGACCAACGTCATCGCCTTGATCAGCGGCGCCAGCGGCCGCTCCAAGTCCCACGCCGCCAAAGAGTGGGTGCGGCGCAACAACCACGGCCGCGCCTACTACGTCGACTGCCCCGTGACGGGCGGACTCCGCGCGCTCCTGGACGAGATCGCGGCCCGGACCGGCGTCGGCCGGAGCAAGAACAACGCGGACCTGTGCGACATCCTCTCCAGGTCGTTCGACTACCGGCACACTCTGATCTTCGACGAGGTCGCCAGGCTTCTGCCCGCCCGCAGCAACAGCATCGTCCCGATCGAGTTCCTGCGCCGCCTCCACGACACGACCGGCTGCGGTCTGGTCCTGGTCGCCACAGAGGTCTTCCCGCGCGAGATGCGCGGCGGCCGATTGTCGTCATGGTTCGAGCAACTTCTCGGACGCCTCGAAATCCCGCTCCACATCCCGGACCGCGTCACCCGCCGCGAGGTCGCCGAAATCTGCGCCGCGTTCTGCAAGGGCGACCCAGAGCCCGAACTCATCAACATGGCGCTGGACATAGCCAACAAGCCGGGCCGGGTTCGCAGACTGTTCACCCTGCTACGGCACGCGGCAACGATCGCAGCCTCGCGCCGGACGGCGCTCGGCGCCGTCCACTTCGCCGCCGCCCGCGACAAACAGGCAAACATCAACGTCTGGCCACAAGACTGAGCGCGGCAAGCAAAGCGCAGCGTAACGAAAGGAATCACCCCATGCCCAAGCTCGCAGACACCCGCACCGTCCCCGACCTCGACGCCGCCAAGGCCCTGTTCGCGGACTACGCACGCACCGACCTCGAGATCGCCAAGCGCAGAGCCGCCAGCGACGTCCGCATTGCCCGCCTCAAAGCCGAATATGAGGCCGACGTCGCCAACCTCCAGGAGGCCAGAGCCGAGCAGCTCCGTGACCTCACCGCCTACATCCTCGCCAACCGCGACCAGTTCGAGGATCCCCGGTCCGTCAAGACCGACTTCGGCAAGTTCGGCCTGCGCGATGTCAGCAACCTCGAGGTCACCGACGAAGCCGTTGTGTTTGCCTGGGCCAAGAACCACGGCATCGACGACGTCGTCAAGACCACTACCGCCCTGGTCAAACCCGCCATCACCAAGCGCCTGAAGTGCGGAGACCGCATCCCCGGCGCCAGGATCGTCCGCGGCGAGGAAGTCTTCGCCACCGTCGATAGCGCCCTCCTGGACACAATCGAGCCTGTACTCTGCTCTCCGAACGCCGAGCGAGCGAAATCCCCATGAGGTGATCCATGCGCCGCCCCACCCAACCCCGTCCCGACTCCCCCTGGGCTCCGCGCCAGATCCGCGTCGTGCACATCTACGCCCACCTGGCCGGCCTGGACGATGGCGAATATCGCACCTTCCTCCAGGCCCACACCCTGCTGGGTCGGTACCACCACGGTGCCATCACGTCCAAGGACGTCCGCCTCACCCAGTGCGACTTCGACCGCTTCATGCCCGCCCTTGAGGCCGAGACCTGGCGCCGAGTTGACTCCGGTTTGGCCCCAAAGCCATCAGGCAAGTACTCCGCCAGGCTCTACTGGGCCACCCGTTGTGGGGTTTTCGGCTCCATGACCACACGTCAACGTTGGTGGATCGGCAAACACTGGCCAATCCTGGCCGCCCAGCACGGCTACGAGGCATCCTACCTGGACGCCATGATCTCCCACGCCACCGCCGGCGGCTGTCGGTCCTGGGGGCTCGCTTCATCAGCCCAGGCCGACCTGCTCATCACCGCCATCCAGGACCGCCTCAACCACGCGCCGGCCGCCGCGCCGAGTCGGGAGGAAACCACCCCATAGACGTCCGACACACCGCTACGCTGACCTATAACAGGCGCGACTTCTCCGATCGTGAGATGTCGCGCCTTACTTTTTCTGGCTGTGTCGTTGGTCGGCGGCTCGAAAACGGAGAGGAGATAAGACCACCGCACACTGTCAAAGTGTGGGCCGCACACTCGACCTTGTCAATACCTGCGTCGGGTCAGATTCAAGCACGTCGACCTGTGACAACCTATTCCCCGTCGTCACGCCAGCCCCGGTCAACCTTCGACCCTATCTCCACCCGCCACTGACGCATTACGCCAGAAGGTGAACCCCGGACGGCCTCGGCCACCGGCGTGATGCGATGATGCCACGCTCCAGCACAGGTTGACCTCGCCCGGAGTCCCGCTATCTTTGCCTCTTCATGGGCGCAGTCCATGGCAGGACGGCGCGGGAAATACACAGGAGGAGAAGTACCGATGTCGGACAAGTTGCGATTGGGCGTTGCTGGGTGTGGCAAGATTTCGCGCGTGAGTCACGTACCCGGGTTCCTGAAGGTGCCCGGGGTCGAAATCGCCGCGCTGTGCGACAGCGACCGTGGCCGCATGGACGAAGTCTGCAAGGAGCACAAAATCCAACCGGCGTTGTTCTCGGACTACGCCGAAATGCTCAAATCGGGGCTGGATGCGGTGGCCATCTGCACTCCGAACTTCCTGCACAAGGACATGAGCCTGGCCGCGTTTGCCGCCGGGTTGCACGTGCTGTGCGAGAAGCCGATGGCCGCGACCTTGCCCGAGGCCACCACCATGATCCGCGCCGCGCGCAAGGCAAAGAAGGTCCTGCAAATCAACCAGAGCGTACGCTACAGCGGCCTCTACGTAACCATTGGCGAACTGATCAAGTCCGGCGCCATTGGCGAGCCGTTCCACATCCGCTGCATCCGCGCCGGCGGCAACACCCCGGACAAGGGCTGGTCGCCAGGCGCCACCTGGTTCGTGTCCAAGGCGTCCCAGGGCGGGCTGGTCCTCGACATCGGCATCCACATGGCCGACATGATGGAGTGGGTCATGGGCGGCGAGGTCGAAAAGATCGCGGCCCTGGTCGACACGCGCACCCAGGGCATCGATGTTCCGGACAACGTCTCGGCGCTGTTCCGGTTCCGCAACGGCGCCACGGGTATCCTGGAACTGAGCTGGACCATGCCGTCCGGGGCCGGGGTCCTCGAGATCTACGGCAGCCAGGGCCGCATTCGCCAGGGCGCCACCGAGAAACCCATCGAACTGACACGCATCGTGGACGGCAAGTCGGAGGTCACGTTCCCGGAGCAGAAGCCGGGAATCAAAGACAGTTTTGCCGCGTTCGCGGACGCCATCCACGGCGTCGCGCCGTCGCCCACGTCCGGGGAAATGGGCCGCAACGCCCTGGCGCTCTGCGACGCCATCGCCAAGTCGGGCGGCACCGGCCGCTTCGTCAAAGTGCAGAAATTTGCGCGGTGATGGCGCGGCATAGGTGTTTAGCCACCCTTGGCGGCTACCTCTGCGACAACATGTTTGTCGCAACGGGTGTCGAGTGTCGGGTGTCGCGGGGTCACTGAGTCACTGCGTCATGGAGTCACTACGTCACAACCCGGACCGCGACTGCGCAGCGCGCCTCTTTTCCCGAGCGTCAGTCGCGGGAAAAGCGTAGGATGTTAGGCTTTAGGTTTGCCGATCGGCAGGAAGATATTGGCCTCCCTTCAGCCTATCAACCTTCTCAGCTCGCCCCGCGCCCCCTCTTGAACCCCAAACCCCGAAACCCTTGAACCTCTGAACGGTTGAACTCCTGAACCCCTGAACCCGAAAGGACCCCGGCCATGCAGATCGGTGTGAGTTCCTACAGCTACAGTCGGTTGGTGCGCAATGGGCAGATGAAGCAGATCGAGGTCGCGGCCAAGGCCAAGCAGATGGGCTTTGACGTGATCGAGTTCTCGACCATCGCCGTGCCCGAAGGCCAGAAACTCGAAGACTTTGCCAAGCAACTCAAGGACGAATGCGACAAGGTCGGGATCCCGATCGCCAACTACACGATCGGTGCAGACTTCCTGAAGGGCTCGGGCGGCGACTGGAAGGCGGAAGCGAAGCGGCTCGAGGGCGAACTGAAGATCGCGAAGATCCTCGGCGTGCCGGGCATGCGCCACGACGCGACGGGCGGGTTCCCGGCCGATCACAAGGGCGGCAAGAGCTTCGATGACGCGGTGGCGACACTCGCCAAGGGCTGCCGCGCGGTGACCGAGGTCGCGGAAGGCATGGGCATCAAAACGATGGTCGAGAACCACGGGTACTTCTGCCAGGACAGCGAACGCGTCGAGAAGCTGATCTGCGCGGTGGCGCACCCGAACTTCGGCGCGCTCATCGATATGGGGAACTTCCTCTGCGCCGACGAGGACCCGGGCCAGGCGGTCGGACGCCTGCTGCCGTACTGCTTCCACACGCACGCTAAAGACTTCCATGTCAAGCCGGGCACGGCGCCCTTCCCGGGCGACGGCTGGTTCGTCAGCCGCGCCGGCAACTTCCTGCGCGGCGCGATCATTGGCCACGGCGATGTGCCGATCACGCAGTGCCTGCGCAAACTCAAGCGCGCCGGCTTCAACGGCGTGCTCTCGATCGAGTTCGAAGGCATGGAAGACGTGCTGCTCGGCATCGAACACGGCCACAAAAACCTGCGACGCTTCGTCGCCGAAACGAACTGAGGCGGGAACGGGAAGAGCGGGGGTTTCCCACCCCCGCGCCCCCGGCCAAGGGGCGTCATTGACTCCCCTTGGAACCCCTCGGTGTACGCCTCCGGAACCGGCAGAGCGCAGTGAGGTGGCCACCGGCCGTCGGGATGCCTGAGCGGTGGCGCGGAGGCATGGACCTGTGCCGCGCTCTGCCGGTTCCGGAGGCGAAGCCGTCCGCCAGGCGGTTGGCCGGAGAACCAACATGGGAGCGCAAACGAGAGGACGAAGCGTCAGATTCTTCACCAATACCTGCACTACTTGCGCCAATAACGTTGGTGTCCCGCTCCTTAGTGACTTCGCATACGGGGAAATGATCTTCCAGACCGACAACGGGAAGGACTTCGCCTATGCCGAAGTCATTGCCGAGGATGCGTGGTCGATCATCGCTGGCATATGTGAGAACGAGTTTGGCTTGGGTCGCAAGAAACCGAGCCCGAAACTGCAGGTGTTTCACTGCGTGGCCATCAGGTGCGCGGATCCGCTCGATGGACGTCCGTACACAACCCACTTCCCACTTTGCCCGAGATGCGGTGCAAAGCTCACCTCGTACGGAGACAACCAGATACACCACGATGGACACGTGCCAAGGGCGACTTGGCAACGCTTCATGAGTCTCTCGCCAGAGGCGCGGAAGTCCCTCGTCCGCAAACTGTGGAATGAGGAAGTTGACCCGTGACGCGTGGCTGTTGGCTTGCGAACCTGTAGGCGGCAGAACTGAGGCGTTCGCGCCGGAGGGAGCTGGGCCAACGCACCTATGCCGTGTGGCGACACTCCCAGCCACCACTTACCTGCTAGCCGCGGGCCCCGGAGCAGGCTCCTATGAAACTCGGTCCACTCCCATGCACGTGCCACCGCCTGAGTCCCGCCCTTCAGGCGGAAGCCGCAGCGACGCTTCAGCGAGCGGCCGGGATCGACTCGCTGAAGCTCGCCTCCACTTCCGCCTGAAGGGCGGGACTCAGACCGGGACACCGCAGCCTCACCTCGACATGACTGGGCGGCTTGCCGCCCAAGGGGCGCTGACGTGTTGCCCGGGTCGCGGCAAGCCGCCTCTACGCGACGCGGTGAAGTTGCGCTATGGCGTCTTCGTACTCGCGGCTGATCAGGGAGCAGAGCTCCGCGGTCCGGGCTCGGTCATTCCGACACAGGAACCGGCCGGAGATGGCTTCAAAACCCAGGATGGGGTCGGCCTTGGCCAGGTCGACGACATCGATGGAGTCGAACTGCAGGACGGCGGCGACCTCAGCCATGAACTCGAGCAGCTCTTCCGTGTCGGGCTGGCTGCGAAAACAGACGCCAAGGTCCAAGTCGCTTTCGGGGCCAACCGTCCCGTCCTTCGCCGAGCCGAACACGACGGCGAACGCGATGTCCTCGCGCTCGGACAGACAGGCGGCGAGCCGGTCAAGATCCAAGGTTCGCATGGGCGACCTCCGCAATAAAACTGTCCAGATCGCCCAGATGGTTGCGCACAATGTCCACCAGGATCGCGTTGTCAACGGCGTCGTAGCGGTGCACGACCAGGTTTCGGAACTGGATCATCTTCCTGTACTTTCCAGCGTCTGCAATGATCCCGCGTGCCGCGATCGTGTCCAGCGCCGTGCCTGCGGAGGCACACGGTGGTTCGCCCAGCAGTGACACGAGCCGGTGCGCGATGTCGATCACCGCCTCGACGCAGATCTGCAGCGATCGCTCGACACCACGTTTCAGGAAGAAATCCGCCTCCAGCCGCGCGACGCTCAGGTCCGACAGTGTGCGCAGTTCGCGGACCGTCTCGCGGATGACGTCGGCCGGCTCGGAAATGACCCCGCTCAGTTCCATGGTCGCCCCACAGATGGTTTGAGGATGCCGCCTTCAGCGACGTTCGGAACGATACACCGCGGCCAGGGTGTGGCAAGCCACATGTTTTCTGGCGGCAGGATGCATCAGCCTTGCCATCGATCTTCTTTGCCCCTATTGTACGACAGAGTGACAGAGTCCACCCAGGAGTGTGCCATGCCCGTAGTCAGCATGTTCTATGGCATCATCGTCTCGATGTACTACAAGGACGAGCAGCGGCACCGGCGCGCACACATTCACGTCCGGTACCAGGAGCATGAGGCCGTCATCGGGATCCCCGAGGGAGACCTGCTGGAAGGCAGCCTGCCGCCTCCGAAACTGCGGCTTGTATTGGCGTGGGTCGAGATTCACAGAGACGAACTGGTGGCGGACTGGGAGCTTGCTGTGAGTGGACAGCAACCGTACAAGATCGATCCGTTGAAGTAGGAACCGGCACCATGAATCCGCGCGTCAAATCCGTACGCCCGCTACCGGCATACAGACTCCACCTCGAGTTCACGAACGGCGAGGTGGGTGTTTTCGATTGCTCTCGACTGCTGGACGTGGGGGTCTTCCAGGAGCTGAAGGATGTCCAGTACTTCAACCAGGTCCACGTGTTTCTCGGCTCCGTTGCCTGGCCGCATGAGCAAGACATCTGCCCCGATACGCTGTACATGGACTCCACCCGAACGCGCGCGGATGCCGCCTAGAGCCAGAGCCGTCTGTACCCGGGCGATCCACCCCGCGGGGCGGCCCGCCAGACCGAGATAAACAGAATGGATTCCCAAAAGCCCCCCGGTCGCGCCGCGTCATCCCAGTCCCGCCTGCCGTGGCGGCGGGTGCATTTCACGGGTATTGGCGGGGTGGGCATGTCCGGGCTGGCCCACATCTGCCTGGACTGGGGGCTGACCGTCTCCGGGACGGATGCCAAGGCCAGCGAGGCGCTGGACTGTCTCGCGGCGCGCGGCGCCCGCGTCCAGGCCGGGCATGCGGCCGACTGTGTCGACGGCGCAGAACTGCTCGTGTACTCCAGCGCCGTGCGCGAGGAGAACCCGGAGCGGATCCGGGCGCGCGAACTCGGTATTCCGGAAATGCGGCGCGGCGAATTCCTGGCCCACGTCGCGACCTGCTTCGACAACGTCGTGGCGGTCGGCGGCTCGCACGGCAAGACCACGACCGCGGCGATGCTCGCCCACATCCTGCTCGACGCGGGGCGTCAGCCCGGCTATCTGATCGGCGGTGATGTGCCTGCGTGGCCGCGCCCGGCCCGGGCCGGGTCCGGCGTCGTGCTGGTCACGGAAGTCGACGAAAGCGACGGCACACAGTCACTGGTGCGCAGCTCGCACGCCATCGTCACGAACGTGGAGGACGATCACTGCTGGAGCCTCGGCGGCATTGAGGCGCTCGAGCGCTGCTTTGTCGATTTTGCGGACGCCGCACAACGCCTGATCACCTGGGACCACCCGACGCCACGGCGACTGTTCAGCCACCATCCCGCCGCGCGTTTCCTCGCGCTCGCCGACTGGCCGGCAGGAATGGAGCTGGCCGTGCCGGGCGCGCACAACCTCATGAACGCCACGCTGGCGCTGGAAGCGGCGATGCAACTGGGTGTCGCCCCGGCGCAGGCGGCCGTCAGCCTGCGGTCGTTCTGCGGCGTGTCGCGGCGCCTCAGCGAACGGTTCCGCTCGCCTGACGGCCGGATCGTCATCGTCGAGGACTACGCGCATCACCCCACGGAACTGCGCGCCAGTCTCAGCGCGCTCCGCGGCGGTTACCCAAAGCACCGGCTGCTGGCCGTGTTCCAGGCGCACCGGGTCGAGCGCGTCAAGCGCTACGCCGCCGAGTTCGCCGACGCGCTGAGCACGACGGACGAGGCGGTCGTCACCGCGCCGTTCGCCGCCTGGCTCGATGACCTCAGCCTGGCAGATCCACGCACCATTGCCACCGCGGTGCGAGGCGTCCCGTCACGCTACCACGACGGGCCGCTCGCGGAACTGGCCGCGGAACTGGCCGCGGAGATCGCCGGCCGGCCGGGGAATGAACTCGCGGCCGTCATCGGCGCGGGCGATGTCAGCCAGCTCGTGCCGCTGCTGCGGAACTGCGTGGTCGACGGACTGCTGGAACGGTGGCGCCACGATCTGGCCACGGCGGTGGGCGGACTCCGCATCGGCCGCGACCAGACCTGGTCGGAGTTGACGACGCTGCGGCTGGGCTCGGGCCGTCCGTTGGTGGCCAGGCCGGAGTCGACCGAACAACTGGTTGCGCTCCTGGCCCGGGCGCGAACGCTCGGGCTGTCCGTCCAGGTCCTGGGCGGCGGCAGCAACCTGGTGGGCACGGACGACGAACTGCCCTGCCTCTTCGTCCAGTTGCGCCAGGGCGAGTTTGTCCGCACACGGCGCCGCGGCGCTGAGGTGCGCTGCGGCGCGGGTGTGCCGCTGGCCCGGCTCATCCGCGGGGTGCTGCGCGCGGGGCATCTGCCCGCGGTCGCGGCGGGCCTGGCCTGGATCCCCGGCACGGTCGGCGGCGCCATCACCATGAACGCCGGCGCCCACGACGCCAATATCGGCGATTTCGTCGCCCGGGTTTGCGGACTCCGCACCTCGGGCGAACCGTGGGGGCAGGCAGGCGATGAAATCGACTGGCGTTATCGCGGCACGGACATTCCTGGCGACGTGATTCTGGCCGACGTGACGCTGACGTTCCCGGACGGCGACGCGACCGACGCCGTGGCGCGACTCGAGGAGACGGGACGGCGCCGGCGCGAGAGCCAACCCCGCGGACACAGCGTCGGGTGCGTATTCCGCAATCCCCCGGGCCAGGCGGCCGGCCGCCTGCTGGACAGCAGCGGCTGCAAAGGCCTGCGAGTAGGCGGCTGCGGCGTCAGCCGCAAACACGCGAACTTCCTCATGCACGACAGCCAGGGCACGGAACAGGACTTCGTCGAACTGGTGCTCGAGGCGCTCCGGCGCGTGCAGCGCCAGACGGGCTTGGTCCTTGAACCTGAAGTGCGGTTTGTGAACCCGGCCACCGCCGCCCGGGTACGGAAAAACCTCGACTGGCTGCACGATGCGGCCGGACCGGCCCGTGAACCAACAGCCAGCGCCGAGTGCGCGCCAAGTTCCGAGCGCGACGCGGGGTAGTGTCAAACTCGACAGGGGAATGACAGACAGGTCATCGCTGTCGCAATCGTGATCGCCATCGATTCTCGACCCCGTGTTCGCCACGTTGCAGGTCATCGAGACGCGATCACGACGAGGATTGCGGAACGCGATCTGGGGAAAGTAAGGAGTCGACCTTGAAAATGAAACCAAAACCCGGCAGACCCGACCGACACCCCACCCGCCACGGCGACCGGCACCCGTCGCCAGATCACGATCGACACGAAGACCGCCGCCGCGGTCCACCGCCGGCGCCGGCGGTGAGCAAAACCGTCTGGAAACCGGGTACCATGCTGATGCCCGTCCCGGCAGTGATGCTGTCCTGTCAGGGCGAGCCGGGCGGGCGGCCGAACCTCATCACGGTGGCCTGGGCGGGGACGGTGTGCAGTACCCCGCCCATGCTCTCGGTCGCCATCATGCCGGCGCGGTTCTCGCACGGACTGATCCGCCGCAACCGCGAGTTCGTGGTCAACATTCCGTCGCAGGCCCAGTTGCGGGCCGTCGATCAGTGCGGCGTCTGGTCCGGCCGCGACACGGACAAGTTTGCGCGGACCGGCCTGACGCCCGTGCCGGCGCAGCGCGTGGGCGCACCCCTGGTGGCCGAATGCCCGATCAACATCGAGTGCCGCGTCCGTGACGTCCGGACACTGGGCTCACACGACCTGTTCCTGGCCGAGATCATGGCTGTACACGTGGCCAAGGACCTGGTCGGCGAAGGCGGCCGGCTGGCCGTTGAGAAAGCGCGGTTGATCGCCTTTGCCCACGGCCACTACTACCTGCTCGGGAAACGCCTCGGCCGGTTCGGCTTCGCCGTGCGCAAGCGGTAGAGGGCGGTGCGCCGGCGTTGGATGCGGCGGCTGGCGGAAAATGCGGCCATCGCCATGTGCCAGGCGAGACGGGGAGGCCGTCGAGAGCGCGCGACGTGAACTCGGGGGCTCCAGCACAAGGATGTGCAGCGTACGCCGGGATACGCCCGTTCGTAGTAGTCCGCCGCGGCGGACAATGCGCAGAGTGGCAGTGGCGCGGGACCTCCGGGACCGCGGTAGGGTGCTCCGGGCCGTCCCGGCCCGAGGCCCTCGGCCGGGGACCGGCCGGCGTACCCCGCTTCAGCGCGGGACGCGCCGAGCCACTGCGCTGGACCGGAACCTGGTCGGGCAGACCGCCCTTCTGCGAGGCTGACTTGGCCCGCACCGATCAACACATAGCGGGCCCTACAGTTTGGTCGAGAGGTTGCCGCCGCAGTCCGGGCAGGTCAGGGCAAACCCCTGCTTGGCGCACTTCCCGCACCACAGGGTCTTGCACTTCTCACAGCGCCCGAACGGGGCTTCCCCGCCCTCCAGCGAGACTGTGCTGGTCGAGGCGTGCTGCGAGGCGTCGGCGCCGCAGCCGCGGCACTTGTAGAGTGCGGCTACGCCGCCCTTGCCCGCACCGGTTGGCGCCGACGGGTCTCGGAACACGCCGAGGCGCTTGTACTTCTTGTGGCAGAATTCGCCCCACCGGCGACAGCCTTCCTCGAAAACCGCCGTTGTGCTCGCGGCGGTGTCGGCATCAATGACGCCTTTCTCCGCCAGTGTCTTCCACAACAGGTATTCCGAGGCGTTGTACTCCGGCATGGGCGTCCGGATGGTGGCTGGGTCGGCACTGCGGCGGATTGCCTCGTAGGCGTCTTCGACCATGATCTGCATCTTGGCCGAGATGACGTTGACCGCCATGGCACTGGCCGGGGCGCTGGCCGGAAAGCTGTCGGCAAATTCGCACGCCGCCAGGTCCGCCGCGCGGCTGGGGTCGCGGAGGCAGCTCAACACGACCATGGCCCCCCAGGCCCCGAGCAGAATCAGGACGGCCCACAAGAACGCCGCCCACCAGCTCAGGCCGAACACCAGCCAGAAGATCAGGAACAGCAACGGGCAGGCGACCAGGCTGGCCGCTGCCACCAGCGCAAAGGCCGGAAACATGTCCGTCTGGCGCGCCTCACCGATCGGCTGCAGTATTGCTTCGACCCGCTCGACCACGTGCCGCTCCACTTGCAGCAGGTCAACGCGGAAGTTCTTGCCGCCGGCCGCGGCCGCACGCTTCCGCTCAGGCGAGGCGGGAACTTCGTTCGGGAGCTTGTCGTCGCCCATGAGTCGTCTCGCAGGGGTTCCTTGTCAGGCGCCAAAGCCACGGTAATCGCCTCTGGTTGCGCCAAGGGACATTATGCCCATTGTGTGCCGAACGCAAGGGGAGACGGACGATGCGGTGGCGCGCCTCCGGGTGGCTGGCCGCCCAGCCATCTCAGGGCGAACCTCGACGCGCCGCGCCCGGACCACCTTCAGGGCGTGTCGATTCAGCGCGGCAGCAGGCCTTCCAGAGTGGCGGGAGCGGCTCGCTCCCGCATGCCGGACCGAGCCGGTCCGGCCACGTTGGGCGTGGTTGCGCATCTGAGGTGGTTAAATCGACACGCCCTGAAGGCGGCACTACGAACCTTGGGAAGCGCCAGGCTTGCAGTTCCGCGTTCACGCGGTCCGGGGTTGTGCTTTGCCGGACGGCCAGGCTACCGTGCCCTGTGACGCGCCTGAGCCCCGTAAGCGAGAAGGCGGCCCCGGGTCGCCCGGGGCTGCCCTCGTCCGTCCGTCATGATCGCGGCCGTACCGCTTACCGCGTGTAGGTCGAGGCGGTGGTGGTGCCGCCGCGGCCGGTCCAGTTGGTGTGGAAGAACTGGCCGCGCGGTTGGTCGACGCGCTCGTAGGTGTGAGCGCCGAAGTAGTCGCGCTGGGCCTGCAACAGATTGGCGGGCAACCGCGCGCAGCGGTAGCCGTCGTAGTAGGCCAGTGCCGAACTGATGGACGGCATCGGAATGCCGAGGCGCACCGCGGTCGCCACGACGCGGCGCCACGACGTCTGCGCCTGGCCGGTCGCCTTCTTGAAGAACGGGTCGAGCAACAAGTTGTTCAAGCCCGGATTCTTGACGAAGGCGGCCTTGATCTTGCCGAGGAACGCCGAACGGATGATGCAGCCGCCGCGCCATATCAGCGCGATGCCGCCGTAGTTCAGGTTCCACTTGTACTCTTTCGCCGCGGCGCGCATGAGCTGGTAGCCCTGCGCGTAGGAGACGATCTTCGCCGCGTACAGCGCCTTGCGCAGGTCGTTGACCATCTTCGCCTTGTCGCCACGGTACGCGCCCTTCGGCCCCTTTAGCACCGTGGACGCCGCGACGCGTTCGTCCTTGATGGCCGACAGGCACCGTGCGAACACCGCCTCGGAGATCAGCGTCAGCGGCTGGCCCGCGTCGAGCGCGGCCAGCACGGTCCACTTGCCCGTGCCCTTCTGGCCGGCGGTGTCGAGGATCAGGTCCACCACCGCGTTGCCCTGTTCGTCCTTGTACCCGAGAATGTCGCGCGAGATTTCGATCAGGTACGAGTTCAGTTCGGCGTCGTTCCACTCCGTGAAGACCTTGTGCATCTCTTCGTTCGACATGCCGAGGCCGTATTTCATCATCTGGTACGTCTCGCAGATCATCTGCATGTCGCCGTATTCGATGCCGTTGTGAACCATCTTGACGAAGTGGCCGGCGCCGTTCTCGCCCACCCAGTCGCAGCAGGGATCGCCCTCGGCGGTCTTGGCGCAGATGGCCTGGAAGATGGGCTTCACGTGCGGCCAGGCGGCCGGCGAACCGCCAGGCATGATGGCCGGGCCGAGAAGCGCGCCCTCTTCGCCGCCGGACACGCCCGTGCCGATGTACAGCAGGCCCTTGCCCTCGACCAGTTGGGCGCGCCGCATCGTGTCCGGGAAGTGCGAGTTGCCGCCGTCGATGATGATGTCGCCCGGTTCGAACACGCCCAGGAGCTGCTCGATCACCGCGTCAACCGCGCCGCCGGCTTGCACCATGATCATGGCCTTGCGCGGCTTGGCCAGGTTGGCGGCCAACTCCTCGGGGCTGTGGCAACCGATGATCTTCTTGCCCTTGGCGCGGCCGTTCACAAACTCGTCCACCTTGCTCGTGGTCCGGTTGTAGCAGGCAACCGTAAAGCCCTTGCTCTCCATGTTCAGAACTAGGTTCTCGCCCATGACCGCCAGACCGACCAGCCCGATATCCGCTTTGCCTGACATGTTCGAATTCCTTCCTTAACAACGATCTGTGCGCAGACTTGATATGACCGAAAACGGGTGAATGAATGTAGTCACCAGCACCGCAAAAGCAAACGTGGCAGTTGGCGGCGGGTAATGCGTCAGCGGCCCCCGGCCGGTCCGCCGGCCGGGGGGCGCTGACGCATCGCCGCAAAAGCCGTGGCAAACGTTGATTTCCGCGGCCCCGGGCGGTATCATAACCCCGCGCGCGGCCCTGGGATTCGGGGTCGACGCGCACGGAGTCTGAGACGGTTCGAGCCCTGATGGTGCCATGGAGTTCCTTTTTCTTCTATTCCGCTACTTTCCGTACGGCGGTCTGCAACGCAACTGCGCCATGATCGGCCGCGAGTGCGCCCGGCGCGGCCACACCGTGCAGGTCCACACCAGCCGCTGGGACGGTGAACGCCCCGACGGGCTTCAGATCACGGTCCATCCGCTCACGGCCCTCTCCAATGTGGGTGGCGAGACGCAGCTCCTCGAGTGCGTAAACCGGCGCCTGGCGGAGCACCGCGTGGACTGCGTGGTCGGCTTCAACCGCATGCCCGGGGCTGACTTTTTCTACAGTGGCGACCCGTGTTTTGTCGTGCGCCACGAAGACCGTGGTTTCCTCTATCGCCTGCAACGCAAGTATCGGGCACGTCTCGCGTGGGAGCGCGCCATGCTCGATCCCGCGGCCAACACCGAGGTGTTCATCGTGGCCGCACGCCAGAAGGATGAATACCAGCGCATCTACGGCACGCCCGACGAACGGTTCCACCTCCTGCCGCCCAACGTCGCTCGCGAAACATTCCAGCGCGACAAGTACCCGACCGCGCGCGTGGATGTCCGGGCCGAGTTCGCCATGCCCGACGAGGCCCTTGTCGCGCTCCTGGTCGGAAGCCGATTCAAAACCAAAGGCCTGGATCGCGCCCTGCTGGCCTTGGCCGCACTGCCGCCAGACCTGGCGCCGCGAACGCACCTCCTGGTGGTCGGCGAGGACTCACCGCGGGATTTCGAAAAACTCATCGATCGACTGGGGGTCCGCGAACGGGTGCGGTTGGCCGGCGGACGCACCGATGTGGCGCGGCTCTGCGCGGCCGCGGATATCCTCATCCATCCGGCGCGCGTCGAGAACACCGGCACGGTCATCCTTGAGTCCGTCGTCATGGGCCTGCCGGTGCTGGTGACCGACGTCTGCGGCTACGCGCCGCACGTCCTGACGGCGGACGCGGGCCGAGTGCTGACCTCGCCGTTCGACCAGAACGCACTCAACCGCACCTTCGCCGAAATGCTGCAATCGCCGGCGGACCGGGCCAGGTGGTCGCGGAACGGGTGCGAGTACGCCAGACGCCCCGACCTCTACGGCCGCGAGGGCCGGGCGGCGGACATTCTCGAAACCCGCGCGTTGCGCAATCGGGCGGGTAGGTGCGCATGATCGTCCTACGTGAAGACCTGCGGGAAGTCCTCGGCGCGCTGAGCTTCGATCAGTTCATGTCGCTTTCGGGAAAGACCTGGAAGGCCAACCCGGACGGCACGCGCTGCACGGTCGAGGTCGAGGTGGGCGGGAGACGGTTCTTCGTCAAGCGCCACTCCGGCGTGGGCTGGCGTGAAATCTTCAAGAACCTGCTCCAGTTCCGCTGGCCGGCCGTGGACGCGAGCGCAGAAGTCCGGGCACTGCAGGACCTGCCGGGGCTGGGTATTCCGGTGCCGCACCTGGCCGCCTGGGGACGCGAAGGCAGCAACCCGGCCCGGCGCCGCTCGTTCGTGATGACCGATGCCCTCGAACACGTGGACAAGCTCGACGCCTTCTGCCCGCTGTATTTCAAGCCGCCGCTGACGCCGGACCGCATCCGGAGCAAGCACGCCCTTATCTGCAAGATCGCGTCCCTGGCGCGGCGCCTGCACCAGGCCGGGCTGGTGCATCGCGACCTGTACCTCTGCCACATCCTGCTCGACCTGAGCTGGGAGAGCTCCGCCCTGGACCGTGACCGCCTCAGCCTGTTCCTGGCCGATTTGCACCGCGTTCGAAACTACGCGCCACGGCGGCAACGCTGGGTCATCAAGGATCTGGCGGCGCTTTACTTCTCCGCCCTCGATCTGCCCCTGACGCGCCGAGACCGGCTGCGGTTCATCCGCGCCTACCGCGGCGCGGAGCACTGGCGGGACCGCCTCGGCGGCGAAGCGCGGTTCTGGCAGCAGGTGGCGGCACGTGCCCAAGCCATGCACCGGCGACTCGGGCCAAAGTCGGAGGGCTGAGGGATGAAAGCTGAAAGCTGAGGCCCGGAGACCGAATCGTATGCGACTTCGATTCCGAATCGTCAAGGACAGTATCTCCAACCCGCTGGACTGGATCTACCGCCATGGGACGCCGGGCCTGCAGCGGGCGGTGTTCGGCAGCGTCGCCGTCTTAGGCAAGGCCTACTACTACGTCCCCGGCAGCCATGGCCGCCGCACGGCGCGCGACATCTGCCGAGTCGCCGGTCGAACCGACCCGCGACAGGTCTTTTCCGGCATGATGGATGGCCTGTCGTTCGCCCTCTCCACCTTCGGCCGGATCCTGCACGACAAGACGGGCGCCGTCGCCGACCTGCTCTCGCTCGACGAACACGCTGTCGCCACCTTCGCCGAGGTGCAGAAGACGTACGGGGCCTGCATCGTCGTGCTGCCGCACTGCGCGGCCTCACTCGTCTCCGCCCCCGGGCTGCGGCGGAACTTCAACATGCTCCTGCTGGTGCGCGAATCCTCCTCCGAGACCCGAGGCCGCTACCAGGAAGAGTACTTCGGCCACTTCGGGACCGACCTGCTCTTCGTGCGCCGCACCGCACCCGCCACCGTGGCCCGCACCATCCTCGGCGCCCTCAAGGATGGCAAGTTCGTGCTCGCCCTGACGGACCGCGTCGCCTACTTCAAGGGCCAGGACACCGACGAGAAGTACGACACGGTCCGGGTCAAGATCTTCGGCCAGGATGTGATGCTGGGCGCCTGGCCCGCGCGCTTCAGCCTCAAGCGCCAAGTCCCCATCGTGCCCGGCTACATCCGGCTCGAAAACGGCCGCATCATCGGCAGCGTCGCCGAACCCTACATTGCCAAGGACCTGATCAGCGGCACCCAGGAGTGGGTCCGCTATTTCGAGCAGTCCATCCGCCAGTACCCCGCCGACTGGCCTTTCATGCTCGACAAGCGCTGGTCCAAGATCATCGCCGCCGCGGCCGCCGCGGCTCACCGGTGAACTCGCCGCGTGTTGCTCGCGGTACGCTCGCGCGCCAGGCATACTCCTGCCCCCGCTGCACGACGCCTTGCCTTCGTTACTATGTGAGTATATAGTAACGGAGTAGCCAGACAAGCCACACGACGGCGGGCGGTATGGACAAACAGGACTGGAAACTCTACGAACTGAAGGCCGAGGTGCTGCAGGCCATGGCGCACCCGATCCGCTTGGCCATTCTGGACCTGCTCAAGGATGGCGAGGTGTGCGTCTGCGACATTGCCAGCCGTATCGGGGCGCAGAGGTCCAATGTTTCGCGGCATCTGTCGGTCATGCTGAAGGCGGGGGTGGTTGAGGTGCGCAAGGACGGTCTGCGCATGCTGTACACGCTGCGCACGCCCTGCGTTCTGAAGTTCGTATCGTGTGTGGCGGATGTGCTGCACGCCAAGGTCGAGTCCGAGGCCGCGACGCTGCGGCGCCAGAGGTGACGGGAGGGCTCGTTTTTTCGACCTGTGCAATAACCCGACCCCACCGGCCTTGCGCCGGTGGTGAAAGATGTTGGTTGGCTAAAATGGACCGCCGCCCGCCCGCGTCTCCCTCTTCTCCGTGCGGACCGCGGCCGCGGTCCGCACGGAGAAGAGGGGGTAGTTAGGCGGATCGGCTAGCCGTTGGACCTGCTTCACCACCGGCACAAGGCCGGTGGGGTCGCCAAGCCGCCCTTATTGCACAGGTTGCTTTTTTTTCTCCAACCATGTGAGTCCGCAATCACGCACTCACGAATAGAGGAATGACGGAATGGACTGGAAGCAGGAATGGAAGACGCTGGCCGCCATCGTGGCGGTGTTTCTGGTGTTCTTCTGGCTGCCCGTCGGCGGGGCGCGGTTCGACGGTGCGGTGCTCGAAGCGTTCCACCTGATCAAGTGGTACGCGCGGGAGCACGTGCTGCTGTGTCTGGTGCCGGCGTTCTTCATCGCCGGTGCAATCGGCGTGTTTGTCAGCCAGGCCGCGGTGATGAAGTATCTCGGGCCGAAGGCGAACAAAGTGCTGGCTTACGGTGTGGCCTCGGTGTCGGGCACGATCCTGGCCGTGTGCTCCTGCACCGTGCTGCCACTGTTTGCCGGCATCTACCGGATGGGCGCGGGGCTGGGACCGGCCTGCGCCTTCCTCTACTCCGGGCCGGCCATCAACATACTGGCGATCATCCTGACCGCGCGCATCCTCGGCATGGAACTGGGCGTGGCCCGGGCGGTTGGCGCCATCGGATTCAGCGTCATCATCGGCCTGATCATGCACCTGATCTACCGGAAGGAAGAGCTCGCCAAAGCGGACGCCGCGATGGCCATGCCCGAGCCGGAGGTCAAACGGCCGCTGTGGCAGAACGCGGTGTTCTTCGCGGTCATGGTCGGCGTCCTGGTGTTCGCGAACTGGGGCGCGCCGAACGACTTTGCGTTCAAGCTGTCGGACGGTCGGCAGTTCGAGGCGGCCGTGGTGCGTGCCCCGGAGGATCTTGCCGCGCCCGACGCCTCCTACTCGCTGAAGGTTATCGCGGGTGCGGAGCTGGGCCGGGAGCTGGACGTCCACGCCGCGCTGATCCAGTCGCGGACGCCGACGCCCGGCACCTGGACGACGCTGTGGCAGGCCAAGTGGCTGATCACCAGCGGCTTTGCCGTGGCGCTGGCGCTGGTGCTGGCGTTCTGGTTCGGCATCGCGTGGTGGAAGCTGGCCCTCGCGGCGGTCCCGGTCGCCATCCTGGCCCTCGCCTTGCCCATGCACGGACTGATGGTCATGCTCCCGTTCGCCGCCGGAGTGGTGGGACTGTCGGCGATCACCAGCGCGGACAAGGGCGAGGCGGGCGAGTGGTTCTCGGCTACGTGGACATTCGCGAAGCAGATTCTGCCGTTGCTGTTCATCGGTGTCGTGATCGCGGGGTTCCTGCTCGGACGCGTTGGGCACGAAGGCATGATCCCCAGCCGCTACGTCGAAATGCTCGTCGGCGCCACGCCGGACACGTTCCTGTCCATCACGGGGCTGGCGGGCGCGAGCGCGGAGCCCGCAATCCGCAGCCTGTGGTCGCTCTGGACGAATCTGTTCGCCAGTGTGTTCGGCGCGTTCATGTACTTCGCGACCCTGACCGAGGTGCCGATCCTGCAAGGCCTGATCGGCTCGGGCATGGGCAAGGGGCCGGCCTTGGCCCTGCTCCTGGCCGGGCCGGCATTGTCCCTGCCGAACATGCTCGTGATCCGCAGTATCATGGGCACGCAGAAGATGGTCGTGTTCGTCTCACTGGTGATCGTGATGGCCACGGTCACGGGCATGGTGTTCGGCGCAGTCTGGGGATGACGACCGCCGCCGCTGGAGCGCGAGAGTATCGCGAGCCATCCGCAGAGGTCGTGGAGCGCGAGCGTATCGCGAGCTCCGGAACGGAAAGGACCAATTCATGAAGAAACTGCAGATTCTCGGTACCGGCTGCCCCAAGTGCAAGAAGCTGGCGGAGAACGCCGAGGCCGCGGCCAAGGCGCTGGGCATCGAGTACACCATCGAAAAGGTGACGGACATCAACAAGATCATGGCGTTCGGCGTCATGATGACGCCCGCGCTGGCCGTCGACGGCCAGGTCAAGGTTGTCGGCAAAGTGCCGGGGCCCGACGAGATCAAGGCGTTCCTGGCGTGACGAGTGGAAGCGACGGGAGCGAGTTCCGAGTACCACTGCGTCACTGAGTCACGGGGTCACTGAGTCAGCGAATCCCGGCGCGGCAACAGAATGCCCAACAAAGGAGTCTTCCCATGAGTGACAAGCCATCGTGTGCATGCGGTGCGGCCCCGAAGTTGATCTTCGCGTGCTCCGGTTCCGCGGATGTTGGTGCCATAGCCGACCAGACGGCCCGCAAGTTGGCGAAGGACGGGGTCGGGAAAATGTACTGCCTGGCGGGCGTCGGCGGCCGTGTCTCCGGAATCATGGCCACCACGAAGTCGGCAGCGAAGATCCTGGCCATCGACGGCTGTCCGCTGGCGTGTGCGAAGAACTGTCTCGAGCAGGCCGGGTTCAGGAAGTACGAGCACGTGCAGCTTGCCGACCTGGGCATGGCCAAAGGCAGCACGCCGGTTGACGCGGCGAGCATCGCCAAGGCCGCCGCCGCCGGTGCCGCGAAACTGGCCTGCTGACTGACGTCCGCACATCCTGGAGCGCGAGCGTACCGCGAGCAACCGGCGTGACCACGGTCGAACAACGATGATCGATGTCGGGTTCGCCTTCGACCCTCGACACCCGACACACCGCACGGAGAATCACGACCATGACCAAGACCTGGGCCACACGCATCCTTCTGGCGTTCGCCATTTTCACGCTCGGTTTCGGCGTCGGCAAAGAGGTCGGCAGGCGCCAGGCCGCCCCCGCGGCACCGGCGCCTGAACCCAGCGGCGGCGCTGCTGTCGCCGCGCCCGGCCAGGACAAGGTCATCGTCTACTACCTGCACACGACCTTCCGCTGCGTGACCTGCAACAGCATTGAAGCGATGGCTAAGGACGTCGTTGAGACGGACTTCGCCGAGGCGGTGGCCGCCGGCCGCATCGAGTGGCGCGAGGCGGATTTCCAGGTGCGCGAGGACCTGGCCAAGCGTTACGACGTCACCTCAAGCTGTGTGGTGGTCGCCAGGGAGCGCGACGGCAAGGATGTCGAGTTCCAGCGTCTGGACAACGTGTGGACCCTGTTCGAAAAGCCGGCCGAGTTCAACGATTACATCGCCAGCGCAATCCGAAAATACCTCGAGTGACCTGGAGCGCGAGCGTACCGCGAGCCCTCCGGACAACGATTGGAGCGCGAGCGTATCGCGAGCAACCGACCAACGCAGTGGAGCGCGAGCGTATCGCGAGCAACCGACCAACGCAGTGGAGCGCGAGCGTATCGCGAGCAGAAACGATGGCTGAACCACAACCAGACCGACCGCACATCCCGCCCCGTCACCACCCGGCGCATCCGCCGCCGGTGCGGCGCCACAACGTGCCCGTGATCGTGCCCGTGACGGTCTGCACCGCGGACCGGCGCGAACTGCTCGCGAACCCGATGGTGCACGGGGCTCTGCGTACCGCGTGGGACGGGGCGCGGAAATGGCTGGTCGGCTACTACATGATCATGCCCGACCATCTGCACCTGTTCTGTGCGCCCGGTTGTTCGGCGCCCCCGGCGGTCAAAGTGTGGGGCAGGTACTGGAAACGGCTTGTCAGTCAGGCCGTGTCGGCCTTGTACGGTCAATGGATACCCGATTGCTGGGATACGCAGATGCGGTCGCAGGAGCACTATGTTCGCAAACTGGAATACGTCGCCGCGAACCCGGTGCGCAAGGGCCTGGTGGAGCGGTCGGAAGATTGGCCGTATCAGGGGAAGATGAATGAGTTGCCGTGGATTCTGTGATTGTGCGGGCTGACGGAGGGCTCGCGGTACGCTCGCGCTCCAGGGTGAGGCAGTGTGGCGTGGGGCGGGCTCGCGGTACGCTCGCGCTCCAGGGTTAGGTGAGAGATACGTAAGGAACAGACACCCATGACTTGGTTCGTCATCGGTTCGGCGTTGTGGCTGGGGATACTGACCTCGATCAGCCCCTGTCCGCTGGCCACCAATATCGCGGCGATATCGTTCATCGGCCGCAAGGTCGGCCAGCCGCGGCAGGTCGCGCTGTCGGGGCTGCTGTACGTGCTCGGGCGTACCGTAGCGTATGTGGCGCTTGCCGGGCTGCTCCTGGCCGGACTGCTCGCCAGCGGCGAACTGGCCCGGTTCCTGCAGCGGTACCTGAATCTGGCGTTGGGACCGCTGCTGATCGTCGTTGGGCTGATCCTGCTCGGCATGATCGGCGCGGGGCTGTCCATGAACCTGGCCGGGAGCGGCGTCCAGGAACGCGCGGCCAAGGGCGGGGCGTGGTGGGCCGGCGTGCTCGGGTTCCTGTTCGCACTGTCGTTCTGCCCGGTCTCGGCCGGGCTGTATTTCGGCGCGCTCATTCCGCTGTCCGCAACGCACAGTTCGCGATTCCTGCTGCCGGGCGTGTTTGGCCTCGGCACGGCCCTGCCCGTGGTGGTCTTCGCATTCCTGATCGCGTTCGCGTCCGGGTATGTCGGGAAGGCATTCAACAAGCTGACGCAGATCGAGCGCTGGGTGCGCGTCGCAACCGGCGTGTTATTCATCGCCGCCGGCATCTACCTGAGCCTGACGCATGTGTACGGACTGTCGTTGATGGCGTGGTAAGGCGGGCGGCGAAGAGACAGTGGGCTCGCGGTACGCTCGCGCTCCAGGGACGCGCATGGTACGTGGGCGGCTCGCGCTCCAGGGGCGTGCCCCGGCAGAATATCAAAGGAGACACACGATGACGAGAGGTTCTTTCACATCCCGATCCGGTCTCGCGGTTGCGTGTGTGGTGGTCCTGGCCGTCGCTGGACGCGCTGAGGAGAAGGGGAAAGCCGCGTCGGCTCCCGGCCAGGCACAGCCCCCGGCGCAGGCCCAGGTGGCGGCTCCGGCGCCCGCCACCGCGGCAACGGTGATCGTGACCGATGTGGCGAAGCCGGCCCCCATCCCGCGCCTCCTCGACCTGGGCGCGGGCAAGTGCATCCCCTGCAAGATGATGTCGCCTATCCTCGACGAACTCAAGAAGGAGTACGCCGGCCGGTTCGACGTCGAGTTCATCGACGTGTGGAAGGACCCGGCGGCCGGACAGAAGTACGGCGTCAAGATGATCCCAACGCAAATCTTCTACGACGCAACCGGCAAGGAACTCTTCCGGCACGAGGGGTTCTTCGCCAAGGACGACATTCTGGCCAAGTGGAAAGATTTCGGGATCGCGTTTACGGACGCCAAAGCCGCGGCGCCGGCAACGGAAAAAGGAAACTGAACATGCAGGCACAGTGTATCGTCCGACGCGTCTGTCTCGCGGCCGTCATTCTGGCCGGTGCGTCGTGGGTCACGGCAGCCGACGGGGCTGCCGCCGCGGCGAACAGCGCGGCGGGCCTGCGCACGGTCCAGGCTGCCTACCCGCGCCTGTCGTCGGGGCCGCTGGCAACGGCCCGTCTTGCCGAGCTGCCGCAGGGTGTCATGCTCAGGTCGGGCGACCTCGCCGTGACCGAGGCCGACATCGAGGCCGAGATCGGCAAGGCCCCGTACGGTGTCGCGGAACAACTTCGTGCCAACGCGTTCTTTGTGCTGGAGCAGCTTGCCGCCAAGGGCTTTCTGGCCCGGGACGCGAAGTCCACAGCGGCCAAGGCGGGCAAGGATGTTGCCAGCCGCAGCGAGAGTGAACTGGTCCAGGAGCGGCTCCAGGCCGTCGCCACGTCGGTTCAGGTCGCGGAGCCGGAGGTGGCTGCCTTCTACGCCGCCAACAAGGACATGTTCTGCGGCAAAGGTCTGGCTGACGTCAAGACGTATGTCGAGGAACTCCTCCGCGAACAGAAACAGGAAGAAGCGGTGGACCAGCATGTCAGCAAACTGGTCCAGGACGCCGCGGTCGAGGTGTCGGCCAAGTGGGTCGAAGCGCAGGGCGCCACTGCCAGCGACAACCCCATCGAGCGCGCCCGCGCCAGCGGCAAGCCCACGGTGGCCGTGTTCAGCTCCTCGAGTTGCTGCGGGCCGGACAAGATGGGGCCGGTCGTCGACCAGGCCCAGGCCGAGTACGGCGAGCGCCTCAATGTCGTTTCCGTCAATGCGCGTCAGGAGCAGGTCATGACGATGCGCTACAAGGTCCACTCGATTCCGCTGCTGGTCTTCTATGCCGCGGACGGGGCCGAAGTGTTCCGGCGCACCGGCTTCGTCGAGTTCGCGGATTTCCAGAAAGAACTGCTCAAGATCGGGATCAAGTGACCCTGGCGCGCCACAGCCCGGTTCGCGGCGCGATTTGACAGCGCCGCATTTCGTATTAGTATATTCGCGGTGACTAATATGAAAGACGATGCCGACAAACTGGCGCGCGCGCTGAAGGTCTTGTCCGTGGGCACCCGCGTGCGGCTGATCGCACTGCTCAAGGGCCGGTCGCTGTGCGTCAATGCCCTGGCGGCGCGGCTGGGCGTGACGCAAGGCGCGGTGTCGCAGCACCTGCGCATCCTGCGCGATGCCGGACTGGTGCTCGACGAGAAGCGCGGCTACTACGTGCACTACCGGCTGAACGAGCCGGCTCTCGCCGCGTGGCGGGAGCGGATAGGCAAGCTGCTGGCCCCGGTTCACGGGGCCGGCACCGCAACGGACACCGAAGCAGAAGGAGACCGACCATGTGCGATTGCTGCAAGCCGAAGACGCAGGGCTGCCAGAAGCCGGCGGAGTTGAACGGCAAGCCCGCGGACTGCTCGCCCAAGCAAGTCCGCAAGTGCCACGGCGATGTGAAGGAGCATCCGTGCACGAAACCGGCCAAGACGTGAACGTGCGCGCGAACGCGGGCAGCGCGGGACAGCCGGAGCAGACCGGGTCGCAACCGATCATCCAGGTGCACGGGTTGGCCAAGCGCTTCGGCGCGGTGCAGGCCGTCGCGGGCGTCGATGTTAATGTGGCCGCGGGCGAGCTGTTCGGTTTCCTCGGGCCCAACGGCGCGGGCAAGACCACGACCATCAACCTGCTCACCGACCTGGCGCGGCCCGATGCAGGGAGTATCTGCATCGCGGGCACCGACTGCTCGAAGAATCCCAAGGCCGCGCAGCACCTGATGGGCATCGTGCCCGACGAGAGCAATCTCTACCCGGAACTGAACGGTTTCGAGAACCTCTGCTTCTGCGCCGCGCTGTTCGCCATCAGCCTGCGCAACGTCCGGCGCAAGTGGATCGTATAGGGCAGGGGCAAGGCGAATGAAGACCGGCAGCTTCGAATTCAACGTGCGCGAACTCGCCATGCCGACGCCCAGCGATGAAGAGTTGATGCTGAATGTCCGCGACGGCGACCTGGCCGCGTTCGAGCAACTGGTTCCGCGGCGCCAGACCGAGGCGTGGCGCGTGGCCTATCGCTTCACCGGCGATGCCGCCGAGGCGGAGGACATTGCCCAGCAGGCGTTCCTGAGAATACTCGATGCCGCGCCGCGCTACACCCCGACGGCCGCCTTTCGTACCTACCTGTACCAGGTGGTGACGCGCCTGTGTCTCGACCGCCACCGCAAGAAACGGCCTGTTCTCGCCGAGTCCCTTCCCGACCCCGCCGCCGCTGCGCCGACGCCGGAGGAACACGCCGGCGCGCGTGACCGCGACCGGCTCATCCAAACAGCCCTGGATTCCTTGCCCGCCGACCACCGTCTGGCCATCGTGCTGCGCTACTTCGAAGGGCTCAGCGGCGTTGAGATGGCGGCTGCGATGGGGCGCAGTCCGAAAGCGGTGGAACGCCTGCTGGCCCGCGCCCGCGCCGCCCTGGCGCCCCGCCTGGAGCTTCTTCGCGAGAAATAGCGGGGGGCTGAGGGGGATATTCGCATGTCGTTCGTTTAAGCAGGTGAAAGGACGGCACGATGGACTGTCGAACCGCACAACCGAGCTTGAGCGCCTACGTCCGGGGCGAACTGCCGCCGGACGTGCGCAGCGCCTTGCAGGCTCATCTGCGTGAGTGTCCGGCCTGTCTGGCCAGCCTCACCGCGCTGGACCCCATCGCGGCCGCGCTTGGCCAGAGCCAGGAACCGCCGGCGCCGCAGGGCTTTGCCACGCGCGTGATGGCCGCGGCGAGAAGCCGGGGTAAGCCCGTGGTGGCCGGTGACTGGGACCCGCTCCACTGGTGGCGTATGACACCGGCGCCGATGCGTGCGGCGGCGGCGGCCATGCTCGTCGCCGGCCTGACGGCGGGGCTGGCCACCGGCTGGACGGCACGGCCCGCCACCCGCCAGGCTCAGGACACTCAGGCCGTGGCGCTGGCCGATGCCGTGGCGGCGTATCACATGGACTACTTCGGTGACGCGCCTGACGGCTCGCTGGCCGATGGCTACGTGGCCCTGCTCGCCGGGCGGAACGGGGAGGGACGGTAACGATGTGGAAGAAGCTCGCGCCACTGCTGATCGTGCTGTCGGTGACACTGAACGTTGCGGTTGCCGGGTTCTGGGGCGCTCGTTGCTGGCGGTCAACGTGCGCGGTCAGCGGTTCCTGCGGTCAGGCCGAGGTGGGATGCCCTCTGCACCGGCGGCTGGGCGCCAGCGAGGAGCAATGGCGGCGCATCGAGCCGGTCGTAACGGCATTCCGCCAGGAATCGCGGACCGTGTGTCAGGAGGTCGCGCAGGCGCGCCTCGAGTTGCTGGAGCTTCTGGCCGCGCCCAAGCCGGACACCGAGACGATCGCGGCCAAACAGGAGGAGATACTGGCCGGACAACGGCGCGTGCAGGAACTGGTCATCAAGTACATCCTTCGGGAAAAGGAGATTCTCACGCCGGAGCAGTGTCGGGCGTTGTTCGATCTCCTGCGGCAACGGAACGACTGTGCGGGCCACGGCCCGATGTTGGGAACACCAGGCAGGATTCTTGGTGCTGACGGAGCAATGGGACCGGGACGCCGTCAGTGCCCTTGAAACAGGGTAAGGAGAAGCACGCATGAAGAAAGCATTGCTCATGGTCGCGGGGGTAATGACGGTGGGGGGCGCGTCGTGGCTGGCCTTGGCTGCCGCCGAGAACGAAAACCCGCCGGCCCCAGCGGCTGTTGCGCCTGGCCAGTGCCACGTCACGGCGGCGGCATGCCCTCAGGCTGCCGGTTGCCGGCCCGGCCCATCCGACTGCAACGCCGGGTGCAAGAACTGCCCGGCCGCCAAGGACCAGGATGGCGACGGGCGCTACGATGCGGCAAAGGACTGCGTGCGGCACTCGGGTAGCTGCGCCACCGCACACCGGACAGGTGCCTGTCAAACCGATGCGGTCCTGTGTCGTGGTGCGAACCGCGGCGACAGCAAAGACTTCAAGGATGCGGACGGCAATGGCGCCTGTGCCAAGATCGCCGACTGCGGCCGGCACTCGGGAAGCGCCTGCCCCGGGCACGGCAAGCGTGGCAGTTGTCACGCCACTACCCAGCCACCGGAGGCAGCCAAGTGAAGTGCCACGGATACCCCAGCACGGCCTGGGCCGCAACCAAGTGGTGGAGTCAGTGACACTTGCCCAGGCCGCTCGAACATCCAACGCTCAACGTTCAACGTCCAAGTATCAAGGTCGGACGAGAGAGAAGTCTTGCCAGAAAAACAAGAAGTTTGCGGACAGTAGTACATACTGATCCAGGAGATGCTGCAAGGGCGGCTCAACCTGGACGAGGCAACCGTCGTCGCGGCGCACCCGGACGCCTGCTCCGGCCAAGGCGTGCGGCTGTGACCGGCACCGCTTCCCGACAACGACGGCTCTCTCTTGCGGCCGATCGACGTAACGAAACGGGGGGCCGCCGCATCTATATAGGTAGCGACATCCATGGGCCAGGACTACGGCGAGGGGGGGCCGGTCCTGGAAAGGTGAGAATGGCCGGGATGTCAAGTCGGGAATCCGGGTGCGGTGACGAACGAGAGACCAGGAGAGTCACGGGAATGGGTGATGAGAAACGACTCATTGAGCAAACGCTTGCGGGCGACCATGAGGCCTTCCGCGTGCTAATTGGCCGCTATCAGACCGCCATCTACGCCTTGGCGCTGCACCGTGTCCGAAACCGTGCCGCGGCCGACGAGATTGCCCAGGATTCCTTCGTGGCCGCCTACCGGAAGCTCGTGCAATTGAAGGATAGGAACCGATTCGGTGCCTGGCTCCGCGCGATCGCGTTGCGCCACTGCGCGCTTTGGTTTCGGTCCCACCGCCATGAGGAGGCCGACAGCCCGCCGCTGGTGGACCGATCGGCGCCGGACTCGCCCGCCATGGGCCCCGCGACGGAGCAGGATCAAGACACGCTGGACGTCGCTGCGATGATCGAGAAACTGCCCGAACGCTTGAGAGCAGCGGCGCTGCTGTGCTTCGATGAGGAGCTTTCTCCCAGGGCCGCCGCGGCCATACTCGGAATCAAGGGCGGGACACTTCGCAAACGTCTGCACGACGCCCGCGCCCGGCTGCACTGCGAGATTATCCATAGAGCAATCAGGGAAGGGCAGGAGTATCTGCTTCCCCGGAATTTCGCGGACGGGTGCATATGCCGCTGCCTGGAGGCAGAGGTGACAAAGACGCGAAAGGAGATGAAAGCCCATGTGCAAAGAAGCGAGAAAGTGCGGGTGCGGTTGTGTGCCTGCGCCCAAGCGTCCAAGTGAGCCCAAGACGAAGAGAAACGCGAAGAAGGCGAAAACCGCGAAGTGAGGAGGTCCTCGGGGGGCAGCGCGCCGCGCTGCCCCTTCCGCTTCCCGCCGTGGGCGGACAAGGGAGGGCAGGTGAAGAAATGCCATGGCGATGCCAGGGATCACCCGTGTGTGACCATGGCGGGCGCCCGGACAGGAGGAAGACGATGAAGCTTGGCATGGTCATCACGCGGACGGGGCCCGAGACCGTCTTCAACGTGCTCCGGCTGGCGCTCTACAGCGTCGAGCAGGGCGACGAGGTGCGCATCTCATGAGCCCCATCTACCTCGATTTCAACGCCAGTACGCCGATCGCGCCGGAAGTCGCCGAGGCCATGCGGCCATACTTGGCGGATCACTTCGGCAATCCCTCCAGCCGCCACTGGGCTGGTGCACCCGCAAAGGACGCCGTGGAACGCGCTCGGGCGGAGGTGGCGGGACTCCTGGGGTGCGACCCGTCGGAAGTCGTCTTCACGAGCGGGGGAAGCGAATCGAACAACCATGCCATCAAGGGTGTCTTCTTCGCCAATCCACGCCCGGACGCGCACATCGTAAGCACGCAGATCGAACATCCCGCCGTGCTCAATCCCTGCCGCTTTCTGGAGCGACTCGGCGCGCGGGTCACTCACGTCACGGTGGACCGACACGGCCTCGTTGACCCGGACGACGTGCGGCGCGCCATCACTGACCGGACGATTCTGGTCACGGTGATGCACGCGAACAACGAGGTGGGAACGATTCAGCCGATCCGTGAGATTTCGCGCATCGCCCGCGCCCGGGGGATCATCTTTCACACCGACGCAGCGCAGTCCGTCGGCAAGATCGAGACGCGTGTGGACGACCTCGGCGTGGACCTGCTCACCGTCGCCGGGCACAAACTGTATGCGCCGAAAGGCGTCGGCGCGCTCTACGTGCGGAAGGGCACGCCCATCGAGCCGCTCATCCATGGCGCCGGGCACGAGTCGGGACGCCGGGCCGGGACTGAGAATGTCATGTTGGATGTCGGGCTGGGCGCGGCATGCCGGATCGCCGAACCGTGGCTCGGAATGCCCTCGGTCCGGCAGCTCAGAGACCGGCTCTGGGAGCGGCTCCGCACCGCGCTTGGCGAACGGGTTGTCCTGAACGGCCATCCGGACCTCCGGCTGCCGAACACGCTCAATGTATCCTTCCGCGAATGCATGGGTGCCGATGTGCTCGCCGCGCTGGACGGCGTTGCGGCGTCAACCGGGTCCGCTTGCCACGACGGGCGGCCGAGTCTGTCACCGGTGCTGCACGCGATGAATGTGCCGCCCGAGGTCGGCCTGGGCGCCGTGCGCTTCAGTCTGGGCCGGACGACCACCGAGGCGGAGATCGATGAGGTCACGGACCGGCTCGCGCGCCTCTTCGCATCGAAAGACGAAAGATGAACGACCTGTGCGGGTAAGTCTTCAGATGGAAGTGGCGACGTGGGGGTGCCAAGATACGCCCGTTCGTAGTAGGCTTCCCGCTTGGCAAGCGGGACGGAACGAAGTGGCGCGCCAAGAGCCCATGCGGTGTGTTGCGGCGGCGTGGCGTGGAATGGTGTCTTGCCCGGCGGACTTCTCCGCCGGGACTGCGACACCACTACGAGCGGCGCCGTTCCCGATGCCCGTCCGCGGGCGGGCGTTTTCCCGCAAAGCTGGATTTGCCTGCACAGGTCGAAGATGAAAGGCGAAGAACAGCTTCCCTGTTCTTCCTGTTCTTTGAAAGGTGGCCATGCCGAGAGCTGTCTTCCTTGCGATTCTTGCCGTGCCACTGCTGCTTGGCGGCTGCGTCCTGCCGACCCCGACAGACCCCTACGCCGGGATGTCGGCTGGCCTGCCGCCTGCCGCGGCCGCAATCCGAACGGCCGTCGCTGAGCCGACTCCAGGGCCACTGACCTTGGACAAAGCCATCGGCCTTGCCCTGGCCGGCAACCCCGAGCTGGCCGCCACGGCGCACGACTTGGGGGCCGCCGTTGCCCAGCGCGACATCGCCGCCGGACAGCGGCTGCCGAGCCTGCACGCCGTCGGCGGGTACAACAACTACCTGGACGGGCAACGGTTGCTTGCGGCCAGGGAAAACGGGGAACCCGGCGTGTTCAGCCGGGACATCTTCTCCGGCGACCTGGTTGTGAGCCTGCCGTTGTTCACCGGCGGCCGGCTCGCCAGCGAGGTCAAGGCGGCCGAACTGCTGCGGCTGGCGGCAGAACATCGGTTGGCTCATACGCGCGACGAATTGGTGTTCAATGTTTCGAGCGTGTTCTACGGCATCCTGGTGCAACGGCGGCTGATTGAATCCCTCGATGCCTCCCGCCAGGCGCTGGATGAGCACCTCAAGCGGGTGGACGACCTGATCGCCGCGCGGAGGGCCGCCCAAGTGGACCGCCTGCGCACCGAGGTCCGGCTGGCGGACCTGGCCCAGCGCACGGTGCGGGAGACGAATGTTCTGGCCATACAGACCCGGGTCCTGGCGAACCTGCTGGGCGGCGGCGCCCGCGAATCGCACCTCGATGTTGCCGGCGAACTGGCGGCGCTGGAGACGATGCAGGAGTCTTCCGTAGACGTGGAGATGAGCAAGGCCATGGCGCAACGCGACGACTACCTGGCGGCCCGGGCGGTGCTGGAGGCCCAGGCCAAGGCCGTGGACGCGGCGCGGGCCGCGGCATGGCCGACGGTGGCGCTCCAGGGCGCGTATGGCGGGCGCTGGGCCGCCGACCCGACCGACCGGCCCGCGGGCACGGACCGGGCCGATGACGTCGGCCGCGTCGGGCTGGTGGCGGACCTGCCGCTGTTCGAGGGCGGCCGGATCAGGGCCAGAGTCCGCGAGCAGCAGGCGAAGCTGGCTGCCGCCCGGGAACGGCTGCGCAAGCTCGAGTTGCAGGTGCGGCTCGACGTCGAGACGGCGATCCTGAGCATTGTCTCGTCGCGGCAACGGATCGCGGCGACGCAGAAGGCGACCGAACAGGCCGCGGAGAGCCTGCGCATCGAGCGCGAGAAGTACGAACTGGGCAGAGGCGCAATCGTGGACGTCCTGGATGCGCAGTCGGCCCTGCTCGAGGCGCAGACCACCTACTACCGGGCCCTGGCCGACCTCAGTGTCGCCACGGCCCAACTGAAGCTGGCAACAGGTGAGCAACCATGAGCCCATTCCCGCCCATTGCCGCCAGAACTCACCGCAACGGACAACCTGACCGCCCGCACGCGGGATCGTGGTGCTTCTGGAGCGCGAGCGTACCGCGAGCCGGATTTCATCCTAAGGCGGCGCTTCGCCCGCAACCCAAGCGAATCGCCGCCGCCCTCACCCCGTCCCTCTCCCACCGGCGAGGGCGGAGTATCTACCGAGACACATGTTGTTTTTCACCACCGTTCCCGGGAATCAAGGCACTAAGGCGCGGGAGTTCAAGTTGCCCGGATTCCGTGCTCCGGGCGGTGAGTTCTGTGTTGCCATCGCCGCGGCCCGTGCGAGCCGCGAAGAACGACCAGTGCGGGTAAATCCACAGAGGGCGGGCGTGGGGCGAGCCGTCCACGGCGCTGGTACGTCTGGGCCTGCTGGAAGGAGATAACCTCTGATGCTCGGAAAAGCGATCCGTTGGGTAGTGCTGGTTCTGGTCGTGGCGGCGCTCGTGGCCGGTGGGCGCTTCCTGGTGCAGCGCAAGCGGCAGGCCCTCGCCAAGTCGCCGAAGTTCGAACTGCGTGCGACCCCGGTAGACACGGCCGCGGCCACCACCGGCAACCTGGACGAGGGGCATGACTACCTGTCGGTGATCGAGCCGCTGCAGATTGCGAACGTCTCGGCGCGCATCACCGCCACCGTGGAGAAGGTCCACCGCCAGGAGGGCGAAACCGTGCAGGCGGGTGACGTCCTGGTCACGCTGGACGACCGGCAGTTCCGCGATGGGGTGGCCACCATGGAAGCCCAGACCCAGCAGGCCAAGGCCGACCTGGCAGCCAACCAGGCCAGCGTGACGTCGCTGAAGGAATCGCTCGCTTACTGGCAACGCGAGAGCGAGCGCGACCGCAAGCTTGCGGTTGGCGGCACGATCCCGCCCGCCCAGGCCGAGGCGACCGCCGAGAGGACCAACGAAGCCCGCGGCAAGCTGACGTCGGCTGAGCAGAAGTCGCGCGCCCTCGAACAACAGGTCGAGGCGCTGCAGCGGAAAACCGATGAGCTGCGGACGACGCTGACGTACTGCACCATCGCCAGTCCGTTCGCCGGTGTGGTCACCGTCAAGGCGGTCGATGCCGGCGACCTGGCCAGTCCGGGCAAGACGCTCCTGGTTGTCGAAGACCGCAGTACCCTCAAGCTGGCCTTCGATGTGCCACAGGGCGACCTGCCCGCGTTCGCCGCCGGATTGCCGGTCAGCTTCACGGTCGGGGACAAGGTGCGGCAGGCTGCCGTATCGCGGCTGTATCCAGCGCTGAACCGGGCGCGGATGGTACGGGCGGAAGCCCTGCTGACCGGCCCGGCCACCGAGGGGCTCACGCTGGGCGCTTACGTGAATGCCGCGGTCGTGTTTCGTCGCCGCGAGAACGTTACCCTGGTTCCGGTCACGGCCATCGTCGAGAGCCCCGAGGGCACGCCGCGCGTGTTCGTGGTTCGGGACGGCCGACTTCAGGTCCGGCCTGTGACCCTCCTGGGCACGGCGTGTGAACTGGCCGGCGTGGAGGGGGTTGCCGCGGGCGAGCAGGTCGTGATCAGTTCGTTTCTGGGTTGGGCGCGCCTGTCCGATAGCATGGCCGTGGAGGCCCGGCAATGAACCTACCGGACTTCTCCATGCGCTCGCCCTATACCGTGATTGCCACCTGCCTGCTGGTGACGGCGCTGGGGTTCTTCGCCTTTTTCCGTACGCCCACGGACCTGTTCCCGGACAGTGCGCCGCCACAGGTGGTTGTGGTGACCGTCTGGCCCGGCGCCGATGCGGACGACCTGGCCGACAAGGTCACGCAGGTCATCGAGAAGGAGTTGAACAGCCTCGGCGGCCTCAAACGCATCACCAGCACCAGCCGCGACGAGGTATCTTCGATCAACGCCGAGTTCGGCTACGCCAAGCCTTTGGGTGAAGCTGTCGTCGACGTGCAAAACGCGGTCAGCCGCATCCGGGCGGCCCTGCCCGCGGCGATCATGGAGCCGCGCATCTACCGCATCTCGGATGCCACCCGGCCGTTACTCACGCTCGCCCTGACCCCGCAACCCGGCAGCGTCAAGGACCTGGCCCAGATTCGACTGTTGGCCGAGAACCAGATCGAGGACGCCTTGCTCAATGTGGATGGTGTCGCCGACGTGGATGTGTTTGGGGGGCACCAGCCGGAAATCACCGTGCGGGTGGATCGTCTGCGGCTGGCAGCCAACGGTCTGAGCCTGGCCGATGTGGTGGCCGCCCTGGCACGGCACAACGTCTCGGCCCCGGCGGGTACAGTCTACTCGCCCCAGCGCGAGTACCTCGTGAAGGTGGCTGGGGAGTTCGAGAACCTCGACCAGATCCGGCGTCTGCCGATCCGCTACGGCGAGCGTGGCGCTCTGCGCCTGCGGGATGTTGCCGACGTGGTTCTGGGCGAGGCGGAGCAGCGCAGCGTCTACCATGGCAATGGCAAGCCGGCCATCGCCATCAACGTGCTGCGCCCCGAGCGCGGCCCGACCGTCGAAGCCATCCGGAACGTAAAGGCGCTTCTGCCCCGCCTTCAGGCGGAGTACCCGGACATCGCCTTCGCCATCACCGACGACCAGCAACCCATCATCGATCTGAACGTTCACGGCATGCGCAGTTCGCTCGTGCAGGCTATCATTCTGACGGTGGCCGTGATCTTCCTGATCCTGGCGGATATGCGCGCCGCGCTCATCGTGTCGGTGAGCATTCCGCTGGCGTTTCTGGCCAGCCTGGTGGTGCTCTGGTTCAGCCCCTACACGCTGAACATGGTGACGCTGACCGGCCTGATCATCTCGGTGGGCATGGTGGTGGACGCCTCCATCGTCGTGCTGGAGAACATCTACCGGCACTACCACGATGACCCCGGCAAAAACGCGACCCGCGCGGCCAGCCTGGGGGCACGCGAGGTCGCTCTGGCCGCGACCGCCGGCATGCTGACCACGGTGGTCGTCCTGGTCCCGGTCATGTTCGCCGGCGGCTACACCCAGCAGACCATGCGGCCACTCAACCTGGTCATCTCCGCCACCCTGATTGCCTCGCTGCTGGCGGCGCTCTCGGTGGTGCCGTTGATGGCGTCGCGGCTGCTGTCGCACGGCGAGCACAAGCGCAACCTTGTCGAGCGCCTGTTCACGTTCACGGATCGGAGCGTCGGTTGGCTCGGCAAGGGGCTGTTGCGCCTGCTGCGCGGCGCGCTGGTGCGGCGCTGGCTGGTGCTGCTGCTGGCGGCGGCATTCCTCGTCGTCACGATGAAAAAAGTGAAACCGCTGATCGGCGGCGAACTGATGCCGCTCATGGACACGGGCATCGTCAATCTGGAGTTCGAGACGCCGGCCGATGTCCCCCCGGCCCAGGTGGAGACAGTGCTCGCCGAGATCGAGCGGGTCATCTACGAGCAGCCGGGCGTTCTGGCGGTCTCCTCGACCGTCGGTTCGGAGCCGGGGCAAATCAGTTTCGGCGGTGGCGGGGCCACGGCACAGACCGGCAAAGTCCGCATCCTGTTGGTGGACCGCACCCGGCGCGAGCAGGATATATGGGAAATCCAGGACCAGTGGCGCGCGCGGCTGCGCGGGATCGCGGGTATCCGCAGTTTCCGCATCAGCGAGTACGGCGCCACGCCGGTGTCCACCACGCGGGCACCCCTGGACATCATTATCAGCGGCCCGGAACCGCGGATGCTGGACGACTTGGCCGCGCGCACGCTGCAGGCGCTGGACGGCACCCCGGGTCTGGTCGACGTGCGCCGGAGCTGGACGATCGACAAACGCGATTGCCGCATCCATATCGATCCTGACCTGGCCGAGCTGTACCAGATCCCCCCGCCGCGGGTCGCCCAGGAATTGCGCACGGCGGTGAAGGGCGTGACCGCCACGCCGATGCGCCTGCGCGGTTATCTCGATATCCCCGTGACCGTTCGGCATCGCGGCAAGGACATCGAGTATCCGGCACAGCTCAAGGACGTGTACCTCGACACCCACCTGGGGCAGGTGCCGCTGCGGGCCGTAGCCACCATCGAACCGCACCGGAGTCAGCCGTTCATCACCCGCGAGGACCTCCTGCCGACCATCGACATCACCGCCGGCAACCGTGGCTACACCATCGGCCATGTGACGGGCATGGTCAGGAAGAAACTGGCCGGCATCGCCGTGCCCGCCGGCTACTCCATCGAGTTGGCCGGCACCGCGGTGGACATGCAACTCGGGCAGGAGGAGATGGGCCGCGCCCTGCTCATCGGCATCGCGCTGCTGTTCATCCTGCTGGTGGCCATGTTCAAGTCTTTCCTCCACCCCTTCACCATCATGGCCGCCATCCCGCTGGCCGTAGCGGGCGGCTTCTGGGGGTTGCTGCTGTTCGACAAGCCCATGTGCAAACCGGCCATGATGGGCCTGATCCTGCTCGGCGGCACCATCGTCAACAACAGCATCCTGCTGCTGGATTTCATCATCGAGGCCCGCAAGAAGGGCATGACCAAGGACGAAGCCATTCTCCAATCGGTCCAGTTGCGGATCCGGCCGATCCTGATGACCACGGTCTCGACCGTGGTGGGGTTGATGCCGCTGGTGCTCGAAATGGCCGTCGGCCTGGAGCGGATGAGCCCGCTCGGCATCGTGGCGGCGACCGGCCTGACGGTGGGCACGTTCCTGACCATGGTGGTGATTCCTGTTGTGTATTCGTCCCTCGACAGCCTGGCGACGGCATTCGGCGCCGTCTGGCGCCTGATGTTTGGGCCCGCTCCGGACGCGGCCGGCGCCGCGCCGGCAGCCCCATGAAGGGGTGCGTCGGGCCGGTCTCATCGCCAGGACGTTCCCGCCCCAGGACGGGTGACGGCATGGTCTACACAGTCCGATGACAAGTGAGGGACGGGCAATCACATCAGATGCGCCGCCCTGCTGCGGGGGCATCTTCCCCGATATCGAGCAGCTTGAGTACGACCAGCCGTTACGGGGCAAGGCCGTTCAGGTCTTGGTGCAGAGCAAGGGCATCGGGCCCGCCGGCCGCTCGATTACGGTTGACCGCGAGCAGTGGGACCGGTGCGTGGCCTGTGCGCGCTACCGGGACTGCTACGACCTGAGTCTGGCGAAGCTGGTGTTGTCCATCGCCATAGACGGCCACGGCTGACGTGGCTCAGAGGAGAACCATATGAATGCAGAAGTCGAGGTCGACGCCGGGATCTGCGGGTTCCAGACCCGTATCCAGGCCGAGAGTGAGGACACTCAGAATGTCACGTTCAAGATCGCCAGCGGCTGCGAGAAGGCCCGTCGGTTCGGTGAGGCACTGACCGCCAAAGGTCCGGTGGACGGCTATGCCGAACTCGGCGCCGGCAGCGACGGCGTGGTGCTGACCACGGCGCGCGAAGCGCTCAAGGGCTGCTGCGCCGCGTGCGTGGTGCCGGTCGCGACGTTCAAGGCCATGCAGGTGGCCGCCGGCGTGGCGTTGCCCAAAGACATCAGTATGCGTATCACGGCCGAGTGACACCGTCCCGCCCTGGAGCGCGAGCGTATCGCGAGCCGGTTCCGGCACACCGTCCCGCCTTGGATCGCGAGCCGCATTTCGCCATACGGCGTGGGAGTTCAGGTTGTCCGGCTGTCATGCTCGGGGCGGTGAGTTCTGGACAACAGGTGCGTCTCACAGGCCCTTGAACGGGTTGCGGATTTCCAGGCCGTCGATGACTCGCCCGTCCGATAGGTCTTCGCTGTAGAGCAACTCGCACCGGGCCTTCTGGGCCGCGGCAATCACCAGGGCGTCCCAGAAGGACACTTGCCACAGGATGTTGCCGTCGATGGCGCGGCTGATGTCGTCCACGGTGATGGTGACAATCTCGAAATGCCGGAACGAGTGGATGATGTCCTTGGCGTGGAGCGGCTCGATGCCCAGCTTTCGGGTCGCCGTGACATAGAACTCCTGGACGATCTGTGTCGAGATGCAAGGGGGAATCTCGCGGCTGAGGTCGAGGATCAGTGCGCGCGCTGCCTTGCGCTTGGCGGGCGAGTCCTGATCCGACGCATAGGCGAGGACGTTGGTGTCGAGGAAGGCCTTAGCCATTGTACAGGTCCTCTCGCGTCCAACGCTTGCCCCGCGAGTGGCCCTTGGCGCGGTCCATCTTCGTGAAGCATTCAGACAACCATGATTCACGCTCCTCGCTAACAGCCCGCTGCAGCAGGTCGCGGAGCAGCGCGTTCAGGGAGGTCTGGTGTTCCCGGGCATACGTGCGTCCTCGCTCAATCAATTCCTCATCGATGGCCAGCGTCACGTTCTTCATCGTCGCGTCTCCTGTTTCCACATAATAAGGTAGCACATATCCTGTGTGACCACCAACGATGGCGGACTCCCGGGGGTAATACGTCAGCGCCCCCCGGCCGGCGGACCGGCCGGTTATAGGTTGATGTTACTCGCGCCGGTTCGCGCCGCCGCGGGTCTTGCGCCCGCGGGGCGACGATTGGGGGAAAGAGGGCGGACGCACCGCCCCTTTTCCCCCAATCGTCGCCCCGCCCGGACGAGCCGGGCGGCGGCGCAGAGCAGCCCTCGAGTAACATGACGTCTCGGAAATGCTACACATGTTACTGTGCTGCAAGGACTATGGACAATGGACCATGGTCCCCAGTTGCGCGTAGCGCTAAGTTCGGAGTCCAAGGTAGAGGCCAGGTCTCCCGGCCTGGCCTGGTTCGGTCGCGTCGCCACAGCGCGCCGGGTCAGGAGGCCCGGCGCCCACCTTCGCTGACGCATCACGGGAAAAGAGGCCCAGAGGTCCAAGGGTTGAGTCCACGCCCGGCAATCGTAATCGCACTCGTAGTCCGGCTCGCAATCGAGAACGTGTTCAGAGGACCCAACCTTGTCGACGGTAGGGTTTCACCCCATGGGATGGCAGGGTTTCACCCCATATCAAACGATCCAGCCACAACCTATAGTCTTTATATAGATATAGTCTTCCCAAAGGACAAGTCTGAGCCCTGAGCCCAAACCGAAATCGGCGTCGAAAATGCCGGGGACCGGGAATGGCGGCGCCAGGGCCGGGTCAGAGTTCAGCCTTCAGGCTGTCCCGTGACACGCTGAAGCGTGAACTCGAGCGGAAGCTATGCGACCGGGCCTTGAGCGCCAGCCGGCGCAGAACCAATACGAATAGAGGAGTTCTCATGACCAGCAACAAACCAACCCACGGGGTGGGAACGCGCCGCAGCCGGGGAACCTTGGACCGCCTCGCCGGCATGATGGGCCTTGCCGCATTGACCCCAGGCGCGGCCTGCCGACGGCGCCGAGCCGTGACGTTACTGCTGCTGGCCGTGTGTGCCGGTGTCTGGACCGGGTCGGCGCAGGCCGCCACGGTTTACGTCACCCCCGCCGGGACCGGTGTTGGCACGTCATGGAGTGATGCCTACGGCGACCTGCAAACGGCCATGAACGCCGCAGTCGCCGGAGACCAGGTCTGGGTGAAGGCTGGCAGCTACCTGCCGACCACGGACCCGAGTGGCAGCAGCGTTCCGGTCGACAACCGCACCAAGACCTTCGCGCTCAAGCCCGGCGTGGCCGTGTACGGCGGCTTTGCCGGCAACGAGGCGTTGTTGTCCCAGCGCAACATCGCGGGCAATGTCACTATACTCAGCGGCGATCTCGGCACAGCAGGCGACCCGAGCGACAACGCCTACCACGTGGTGTCTGCAGACAAGATCACCAACATCGGGCTCGATGGCGTCACGGTCACCGCCGGCAATGCCAACGGCACGGACCCGAACGACCGCGGCGCCGGCATCTTCTGCAACGGCATCAACAGCACGAACACGCTCGCCAACTGCATGGTGACCGGTAACCACGCGGCCGACGGCGGCGGCGGAGTCTTCTGCGGGTTGTCCGCGCCAGCGCTCACCGCCTGCACGATAACGGGCAACAGCGCGGACTTCTGCGGCGGCGGTATCTACTGTGACTTCAGCTCGGCCCCAACCCTGTCCGACTGCATGATCAGCGGCAACACCGCGACGGCGGCGGGCGGTGGCGTAGCGTGCACAGGCTCCTCTTCCCCGACACTGACCCGCTGTGTGGTGAGCGATAACCACGCCTCCTACGCCGGCGGCCTCTTCTGCGAGTCCTCCGCGCCGAACCTGATGGACTCCGCGGTGAGCGGCAATAGCGCCGACTACGGCGGCGGCCTGTTCTGCCAGACCGCCTTCCCGCTGTTGACCAACTGCACGCTCACCGGCAATAGCGCCACGGCCTACGGCGGCGGCGTCTACGCCTTGGCATCGACGCCGGCGCTGACCAACTGCACGCTGAGTAGCAACAGCGCGACGACCTTCGGCGGCGGCGTGTTCTGCTACTCCTCGTCGCCAAAACTGACCAACTGCATTCTCTCTGACAACACGCAGCATGCCGTCCACGAGGCCGACTCGGCCTCCGACCCGGCGGTGAGCCACTGCCTGTTCGCGAACAATCCCCAAGGCGACTACTACGACGAAGACACTAACGCCATGCACAGCGTCCTGCAGTTCGGCAGCATCCTGCCGCTCGGCAGCGTGGCCGGTTGTTTCGACGGCGACCCGAAGTTCGTCATGGCCGGCCCGAGCGCCATCACCGGCGCCTGGAGCGGCCCTGCCAGTTACAGCGCACCCGATAACCGCACGACCCTGACCAACAGCGCCGCCGGGTTCACCCCCGGCGCCCTGGTCGGCCGGCTCATCAACGCCGACACCAGTCAGCGGAGCCAGGCGCTGGTCGTGGCCAACACCGCCACCACGGTCGAGGTCGTCGGCAACGTCACCGTCTACGTCGCCAACGGCGATGTCTACACGGTCGTGGATTATCACCTGCGTGACGGTTCCGCGGCCATCGATCGCGGCACGCTTGCAGGCGCGCCGGCCACGGACATCGACGGCGATGCCCGGCCAGGTGTGGGCGGACAGGTGGACATCGGCATTGACGAGGCCCCCGCCGGCTACACGCCGATCTCCACCGGCACCATCTACTATGCGGCCGCGACCCGCCCGAACGACAGCGGCGACGGCCTGTCCTGGCCCACGGCCAAGAAGACGGTGTCCGCCGCTCTCGCACTGGCGCAGTATGGCGACCAGGTCTGGATCAAGGCCGGCACCTACCGGGCGACCACCGACGCCTATGGCAATGCGGCCCCGTTCGACGCACGCACCAAAACCCACACGCTGAAAAGCGGCGTGAACGTGTACGGCGGCTTCAACGGCAGTGAGACGGCATTGGCCCAGCGCAACGTCGCGGCCAATATCAGCATCCTCAGCGGCGACCTGAACGGAAACGATGTCGGGTTCGCCAACAACAGCGACAACTCCTACCACGTGGTCTCTGCGAATGGCGTGAACCACAGCGTGCTCGACGGCGTCACCGTCACCGCCGGCAACGCCGATGGCACGAGCACCCCGGAGAAGTTCGGCGGCGGCATCTCCTGCACCGGCGTCAACAATACGAATACACTGGTCAACTGCACGGTGATCGCCAACAGTGCGATTACCGGCAGCGGTGTGTTATGCGACATCTCTTCTCCGGCTCTTACCAACTGCACGGTGACCGGCAACAGCGCCGACGGCGTGTTCTGCAGTCAGTCTTCCCCGACTCTGACGGGCTGCACGGTCAGCGACAACAGCGGCACCGGTGTATTGTGCTTCCTTTACTCCGCGCCGACGCTGACGAACTGCACCGTGAACGACAACAGCGACCGCGGTGTGGACTGTGGCTTCTTTAGCTCGCTGACGCTGACGGACTGCACCGTGAGCGGCAACAGCGCGGGCGGTGTATCCTGCAGCTTCTATGGAACCGCGACACTGACGGGCTGCACGGTTAGCAGTAACAGCAACAGCGGTGTATCCTGCAGCTATTACGCTTCAGCGACGCTGACCGACTGCACGATCAGTGGCAATCGCACCAGTTACCAAGGCGGCGGCCTGAACGGCAACGCGGGGGCTTCACTGACACTGACGAACTGCGCGGTCAGCGGCAACCGCGCGAGTAGTGGCGGCGGCCTGTGGTGCGCCGGCAACCCGTGGGTCGGTAACTCCGAACTGAGCATGACCAACTGCACCGTCAGCGACAACGTCGCCAGTGCCGGCGGCGGACTGTGGTTCGCCTCAACCTCGCCGGAACTGGTCAACTGCATTTTCCATGACAATACGTCACAGGCCATCTACAAGTTCGCCCCGCTCAGCGCCGCCGACCAGGCCATGTTGGCCAGCTTGCCCCCGGAAGTACTCTACGCCTTCGAAGCCCTCGGTTTCGGCCTCATCGACGACTCGCGCGCTGCCATCATCCACTGCCTGTTCTACGGCAACCCGAACGGCGACGTCTGCGTCGGCGGTTCCATCGTCGTGACCGGGGCGACGGCGATCAATGCCCTGGTGGGCAACAGCGGCAATGTCACCGGCAACCCGAAGTTCGTCATGGACGGCCCGGCCGGGACCACCGGCACCTGGACGGCCCCGGCCAGTTACAACGCGCCCAGCAATCGTACGACCCTGACCAACGCCGCCGCCGCGTTCGTCCCCGGCGCGCTCGCCGGCCAACTCATCAATGTCGACACCTCGCAGCCCCTCCAGACCCTGGTGGCGGCGAACAGCGCCACCACCGTCGAGGTCGTCGGCAATGTCGCCGCGTACGCGGGCAGCGGGGACACCTACCGGCTCGTCGATTACCACCTGCGCAACGGCTCGGCCGCCCTGGACCGGGGGCGGACCGCGGGCGCGCCGACCACCGATTTCGACGGGGACGCACGGCCCGGCAGCGACAGCCTGGTGGACATCGGCGCGGACGAGGCGGACGGTAGTTTCGTTCCGGGCACGGGTGGGCTGCTGCCGGTGTCGTACGCCCAGGTATCGGCGGCGGCTAGGTTCGGCACCTTCTCGGTTTTCTACCACGCCGACTCCGCCATGGGTGGGGTCCGGTCCGTCAGACTCTTCTACCGCCGGAACGGCGGCGACTGGACCGAGTATGGCACGAGCTTCACCGCCAGCCCGATCGATTTCGACACATCCACCACGGGCGGCCCTGGGGTCTACGAGTTCTACACGCAGGCCATGGACAACAATGGTAACGAAGAAGAGCCCCATGCCGTGCCGGACGGCCAGACCGTGGTGATCACCAGTTTCATCGGGAGCCGCGTCTACGTGGATGATAGCGCCACCGGTACCCAGACGGGCGCCGACTGGGCTAATGCCCTGCACAGTCTGCAGGCCGGGTTGACGGTGGCGACGGCCTTTAGCGTGTCGCAGATCTGGGTCGCGACGGGGCGGTATCTGCCCTCGCAGGACGGCACCGGGAATCCGGCCCCGACGGATCCACGCACCTGCACCTTCGCCCTGCCCTCGGATGTTGAGCTGTTCGGCGGCTTTTCCGGCACGGAGGCATTATTGTCCGAGCGCCCCAACCCGGGGCACCCGACCCTGCTCAGCGGCGACCTCGGCACCGTGGGCGACACCAGCGACAACAGTTACCACGTCGTCACCCTGAACGGAACCTACTACGCGCGCCTCGACGGTTTCACGGTCACCTCTGGCAATGCCGCCGGCAACTACCCGAACAACCAGGGGGGCGGCGTCTACTGCTACGACGTCAATGGCACCAACACCCTGGCCAACTGTATGCTCATCGACAACAACGCCGGTTACGGCGGCGGCGGCCTGTACTGCTACGGCTCGGCGCTAGTCCTGAACGCCTGCGTGTTGAGCGGCAACCATGCCGTCTACGGCGCCGGTATGTCCTGCGACGCTTCGGCGCCGGTCCTGAACGGCTGCACGCTTAACGACAACCGCGCCGACTCCCAAGGCGGCGGTTTGTACTACAATGACAACACCACCATGGTCCTGGTCAACTGCATGGTGAGCGGCAATAGTGCCATCTTCGGCGGCGGCCTGCTCGGCAATGCCAACACCACCTCGCTCCTCACCAACTGCACGTTCAGCAGCAACACCGCCAGCCTCGGCGGCGGCGTCTTCTGCAACGACGGCGCCACCGGGGTGCTGACTAACTGCCTCCTGTCCGACAACACCGGACATGGCGTCTATGAATACACCGCTGCTGCCGACCTGACCGTGACCCACTGCCTGTTCAACGCCAACCCGAACGGCGACTACTGGGATGAGGGCACGACGAGTCTGACCGGTGCGGCGTTGATCAATGCTATCCCGGACGGCCAGGCCACGGGCAATGTGGACGGCGACCCGACGTTCGCCATGAACGGCCCGGGCGGGATCACCGGCAGTTGGACCGCCGCACCCAGTTACGATGCCCTCCTGGATCGCACGATCCTGACCACCGGCGCCGACACCTTCACCCCCGACGCCCTGGCCGGTCAATTCATCAACGCCGACACCAGCCAGCGCCGGCAGGCGTTAATCATCGGCAACACGGACACCCAGGTCGCGGTCTGGGGCGACCACAGCTACGCGGGTGGCGGTGCTGGTGGCCCCGCCGCCTTCCGCGTCATTGACTATCGCCTTGACAGCGGCTCTGCCGCCATCGATACCGGCACAGCCGGCGCCAGCGTACCCGCCACCGACATCGCCGGCGACCTACGCCCGATCGATATCCCCAACCAGGGCGCCAACGGCACCGCCACCGAGTTCGATATCGGCGCGTACGAGGTCGTGACCGTGGCGGCACCGCAACTCCCGGGACTCGAGATGTTCTTCACGCAGGCGCTGCAGCCGCCGCCGCAGGCCATGCTCGCCTGCCGGGCACCGTGGCAGACGCAGTTCGCCAACGGCGTCATCTTCCGCGACCTGCGCCTGAGCGCCTTTACCGCGGGGTTCCCGCTCCCGGCGATGGGCGCCACCGATACCCAAAGCATGGGCTGCGAGGCCATGCTGGACGTGTCCAGCGACGGCGGCACCACGTTCCTGCGGGTGCAGTGCGCGGCGCAGATGACCGTGCGAACCACCGGCCGGCCTGAAACGAACGGCACGCAGTTCTTCGACACCGAGATGCTGCAACTGGACCTCTCCGGCGGCGCTCTGCCGGCAGGCATGATGCTGCGCGAGAGTCCGTCAAAGGCGTCGCTGGGACGCATGACCGTTCGGCTGGTGCCGGGCGGCTACATGATCAGCAGCTTCTTCGACATCTTCACCGAGGTCAGCCTGGACGGCGGCCAGAACTGGTCACCATCGCCCGAATCGTGGCGCTTCGAGCTGCGCCGCTTCGGCACGACGGTGTCAGCCATTGGGGCCCCGACACGTTTGCTGCCGTCGCCCATGGCGCAGTATGCGTCAGCCCCGGACCAGACCTTGCAGTTCACCAATGGCGCCCTGGTGAGCAACGTGAGCCAGACGCAGTTCAGCGCCGCGCAGTTGCCGCCGATTTCTGGCACTATCCAAAGGCAATCGCTGGACGCCGTCATGAGGCTGAAGTTGTCACTGGATGAAGGCCAGAGCTTCCTGGAGCTGCACGGCGCGTGCAGCATGGTCATCAGTCGGGCCTGTGCCGACTCCGGGGCCAACGGACTCCTCGATACCGAAATGGTCTCCCTTGACTTTACTGACATGGAGTGGCCGCCCTACGTCATGCTCCGGGAGAGTCCGACGCGGCCCTCGCGCGGCATAACCCGCGTGCAGGCGCAGCCGGACGGCACGTTCCGCATCCAGAGCTTCTTCGACGTGTTCTTCGAGATCAGCCAGGACGGCGGTCAGAGCTGGGCGGCCAGCAATGAGCCCCTGCGCCTGGAGGCAATCCCAGTTGCCACTTCGAACCCGTTCCCGACCTCTGGCATACCGCCGTCCGGCAGCGTCTACGCGGACCCGAGCGCGCTGTTTGCCGCGTTCTCCGGCGGCGTGCTGGTGCGGCACCTGAACCTGCACGACTTCCTCGATGCAATCCCACTGCCAGCCCCCGACGCCAGCGCCACGCGTGTGCTCAACGCGTCCGTGGACTTCGAATTGTCCCGCAACGGCGGCCTGAGCTGGGATCGCTACGCCTGTGTCGCGTTCACCACACTGCGGGTGAGCAGCAGCACCGACTCCGGCTCCACGCGCTACTTTGACACCGAAATGCTGAGCCTCCTCCTGACCGGCGGCAGCCTGCCCGCCGGCATCATGCTGCGCGAAAGCCCAACGCGCGCTTCCACCGGCCGCACCAGCGTCACCGGCAACCCCATGAGTGGCCCGTTCTTCATCGACAGCTTCTTTGACGTGTTTACCGAACTCAGCGTGGACGGCGGCCAGACCTGGCTCCCCGCGTCGACATCGGGCCTGTTGCGACTGGAACCAACCCAGTCTCTGACTATGACCTGCCCCGACGATATCACACTCGCGGCCCCGGACGCCAGCGGGGCCGTGGTGTCCTATGCCGCGCCCGTGACCGAGGGTGGCTGTGCGCCAGTGACCGTGACCAGTGTGCCGCCGAGCGGCAGCCGGTTCCCGGTCGGCGTCACCACCGTGGTCTCGACCGCCACGGATGCCTGTGGCCAGACCGCCGAGTGCCGCTTCACCGTGACCGTACAGCCATCGCTGACCCCGGGCTTCGAGATGTTCTTCCCGGACGCACTGCTGCTGCCACCGCAGGGCCTGTTCGTCAGCATGGCGCCGTGGCAGTCGCAGTTCGCCAACGGCGTGGTTCTCAGCGACCTGCGGCTGCGTGCCTTTACCGGCGGGCTCCCGCCCCCGGCACCCGGCACCAGCACAACCGAAAGTATCGGCTGCGAGGCCATGCTGGACCTGTCCCTGGACGGCGGCGCCACGTTCCAGGCGATACACTGCCAGTCGCAGATGACACTGCGGACCACCGGCGGGACCCCGACGGGCACGGTGCAATTCTTTGACACCGAGATGCTGCGGCTGGACTTCTTCAGCGGCAACCTGCCAGCCTCCGTACAGTTGCGCGAAAGCCCGACCAGGGCGTCGCTGGGCGGCGCCACCCTGCGGACGGTGCCGGGCGGCTGCATGATCAGCAGCTTCTTCGACATCTTCACCGAACTCAGCCTGGATGGCGGCCAGACCTGGCTGCCAGCGGCCGACTCGTGCCGGGTCGAACTGCGCCGCGACCCGACGACGGTGGCCGTACTGCAGGCGCCGACGCCGCTGTTGCCGTCGCCCATGGCGCGGTTTGCATCAGCTCCGGAGCAGGCATTGCGCTTCAACAACGGCACAGTATTGCGCCACCTACGCCAGACGCTGTTCAGCACGGCCGTGTCGCCGCCGGCGCCTGGCGCCGACCAGACGCAATCGGTGGACGCGATCATGGATTGGGAATTCTCTTTTGACGACGGCAGGAACTTCCAGGCAAAGCGCAGCGCGTGCCGCCTGGAAATCCGCCGGGGGTGTGCCGACTCCGGTGCCAACGGCCTCTTCGAGACCGAGATGCTGTCTTTTAACTTTGCGGAGTTCGAGTTCATCGCCATCCGCGAGAGTCCAACGGAGCCCTCGCACGGCATGATTTCGCTGCAACCACGACTGGACGGCACCTACGACATTCAGAGCTTCTTCGACGTCTTCTTCGAGGTCAGTCTGGACGGTGGCCAGACCTGGTCGGCGGCCAGCACCGCGCCCCTGCGCCTGGAGGAAAGCCCGGTGGCCACGCCGAACTCGTTCACGACCGCGGATTTTCCGCCAGCCGACGGCGTCTATGCGGACTCAGCCGACCTGTTTGCGATGTTCGCTGACAGCACGCAGGTGCGACAGGTGAAGCTGTACGACTTCACTCTGGCGTCCCCTCTGCCGGCCCCCGGCACCAGTACCACGCATGAGTTCAGTTCGGCGGTGGACTTCGCACTGTCCAGCGACGGCGGCCTGACGTGGGACCGCTACGCCTGCGTCGCGTCCACCACTTGGCGCGTGAGCAGCGGCACCGACTTCGGCCAGACGCGCTTCTTTGACACCGAGATGCTGCAACTGAACATCGCCGGCGGCAACCTGCCCAGCGGCGTGATGATCCGCGAAAGCCCGACCCGGGCCTCGACCGGGCGGGTTTGTGTTACCGGCTCCGCCATGGGCGGCCAGTTCCAGATCGCGAGCTTCTTTGACGTGTTCATTGAGTTGAGCACCGACGGCGGCCAGACCTGGCAGCCCACGCAACGCGGTCCCGGCACGCTGCGGCTCGAGCCGCTTCCGCTCCTGACGATCATCTGTCCCGATGATGTCACGGTCAAGGCCCCGACTGCAAACGGGGTCGTGGTCTCGTATGCCGCACCCGTTGCCGCGGGCGGCTGCGCGCCGGTCACCGTGACCAGTGTCCCCCCCAGCGGCAGCCTGTTCCCGGTGGGCGTGACCACCGTGGTCATCACGGCCACCGATGCCTGTGGTCAGACCGCCGGATGCCGCTTCACGGTAACCGTGGAGGCACCCCCAGTCCCAGAGCCCCACGCGATTTTCGTCAAGACCGATGGTACCGGTGCCGGCACCTCCTGGAATGATGCCTACGGCGACCTGCAGACGGCCATGGCCGCCGCGGTCAGCGGGGACCAGATCTGGGTCAAGGCCGGGACCTACACGCCGACGACCGGCACGGACCAGGCGATCTGCTTTGAGCTGAAGAGCGGCGTCGAGGTCTACGGCAGCTTTGCCGGCAACGAGACCTTGCTCTCGCAGCGCCAGATTGCGGCGCACCCGACGATTCTCAGCGGTGATCTCAACGGTGACGACGTCGGCTTTACCAACAACGGTGACAACTCCTACCACGTGGTTTGCATCGACGGCGTAGTCAATACGGTGTTCGACGGCTTCACCGTCACCGCCGGTAACGCCGACGGCGCCTACCCGAACAACATCGGCGGCGGCATCTACTGCGCCGCCGCCGACAGTACAAACACACTGGCCAACTGCACGGTGCTCGGCAACAGCGCCGAGCGGGGCGGCGGCGTGTCCTGCTACGTGTCTTCGCCGACGCTGATGGGCTGTGCGGTCAGCGGCAACAGCGCCGGCACGGGCGGCGGTCTTTACGGCGAGGGCTCTTCGCCGACGCTGATGGGCTGTGCGGTCAGCGGCAACAGCGCCGGCACGGGCGGTGGCGTGTTCTGCTTCATGCAATCTTCTACGGTTCTGACCAACTGCTCGGTCAGCGGCAACAGCGCCGACGTGGGCGGCGGCGTGTTCCTCTCGATGGGCGCCGCCGCAACCCTGACCAACTGTACACTGAGCGGCAACAGCGCGGAGTCCGTCGGTGGCGGCCTGTACTGCCAGACGAACGCGACGACGCTGACCAACTGCGTGCTGAGCGGCAACAGCGCGGGGGCCTTCGGCGGCGCCGTTTCCTGCGGCTATTCAGACGCCCTCGTCCTGACCAACTGCACCCTCAGCGGCAACTCCGCTGGAACCCACGGCGGCGGCATATACACCTATATCACCACGGCACTGGCCCTCACCAACTGCATTCTGAGCAACAACACCCAACACGCCGTCTACGAGTACGGCATCGACGCCGACCCGGTGCTAACCCACTGCCTGCTCTACGGCAACCAGGACGGGGACTATCTGGATGAGGGTACGACGACCCTGACCGGGGCCGCGGCGATCAATGCGCTGCCGGGCAACAACGGCAACCTCGCCGGCGACCCGAAATTCGTCATGGACACGCCCGGGGTCACCGGCACGTGGACCGCGGCGGCCAGTTTCGACGGCGTCAGCAACCGCACGACCTTCACCGACAGTGCCGCGGCGTTCTCCCCCGGCGCGCTCGTCGGCCGGCTCGTCAACCCCGACACCAGCCAGCGCCGGCAAGCCTTGATCGTCAGCAATACCGCCACGCAAGTGGTGGTCTGGGGCAACCACCCCTACGCCGGCAGTGGCGACACCTTCCGCTTCGTCGACTACCGCCTCGGGGCCGGCTCGGCCGCCATCGATACCGGCACGGGCGGCGCGGGCGTGCCCGCCACCGACATCGTCGGCAACGCGCGGCCGCTCGATACCCCGAGCCAGGGCGCCAACGGCACCGGCACCGAGTTCGACATCGGCGCCTACGAGAGTACAAGCGGACAGCCGCCGGTGCTCGCCGGGTATGAGATGTTCTTCCATGAAGCGTGGCTGTTACCGCCGGAGGGCGTGCTCGTCGGCGCGGCGCCGTGGCAGGTGCTGTTCGCCAGCGGCGTGATCGTCCGCGACCTGCGGTTGCGCGCCTTTGGCCCCGGGTTGCCGCTCCCGGCCCCGGGAACCACCGAAACGCGCAGCCTGGCCTGCGAGGCCATGCTGGACCTGTCCCTGGACGGCGGCATCACCTTCCAGCCGGTGCAGTGCTCGGCGCAGATGACGGTTCGGACCACCGGGCAGACCGAGACGGATGGGGTCCGCTTCTTCGACACTGAAATGCTGCAACTGGACCTCGCCGGCGGGACCTTGCCCACCGGACTGCTGCTGCGTGAGAGCCCGACCCTGGCCTCGACGGGGCACACCACCGTGCGTGCGGCACCAGGCGGCGAGATGATCAGCAGCTTCTTTGACATCTTCACCGAAATCAGCCTGGACGGCGGCCAGAACTGGTCACCGTCGGCCGAGCCATGGCAGGCCGAACTGCGTGGCGATCCGACACTCGGGCCGGCAGTGGCGGCGCCGACACCGCGATTGCCGCCGCTCCTGTGCCAGTATGTGTCCCCGCCCGACCAGCCCCTGCTCTTCGCGAACGGTGCCGCGCTGCGCAACGTGCGCCAGACGCTGTTCACGGCGACCGTGTTGCCGCCGGGACCGGGCCCCGCCCAGACGCTGACGACCGACGCGGTCATGGACCTGGAACTCTCGCTGGATGGTGGCGTTGACTTCCAAGTTCTGCGCGCCGCGTGCCGCATGGACATACGCTGGGCGTGTGCCGACTCCGGCGCCAGCGGACTCCTCGATGCCGAGACGGTCACGTTTGAGTTCGATCGGGAGGGTGTCATGATCCGCGAAAGCCCAACCTTGCTCTCGCGCGGCCTGACCTCGGTGCAGCCGCAGGCGGACGGCACTTACCGCATTTACAGCTTCTTCGATGTATTCACCGAGCTCAGTGTGGACGGCGGTCAGAGCTGGTCGCCGGCGAGCAACGGGCCCCTGCATCTGGAGGCAACCCCAGTGGCTACGCCGCACGCGTTCGCGACCCCGGATCTGCTGCCGCCACCCGGCAGCGTCTACGCGGACCGGACCGCGCTGTTTGCCGTGTTCCCCGGCGGCGTACAACTGCGACACCTGACACAATACGGGTTTGCCGAGTCGATCCCGCTGCCGGCCCCCGGCGCCAGCAGTACGCGTCAACTGGCCGAACCCGTGGACTTCGAACTGTCCCAGGACGGCGGTCAGACCTGGCAGCGCTGCACCTGCGCTCCCACCACCACCTGGCGCGTGACCGGCCTCACCGTCCCCGGCAACACGCGCTACTTTGACACCGAAATACTGAGCCTTGTCTTGACCGGCGGAACCTTGCCCCCCGGCATGATGATCCGCGAGAGCCCGACGCGCGCCTCCACCGGCCGAACCAGCGTCACCGAGAAACCCACCGGCGGCCAGTTCCCAGCCCTGATCGACAGCTTCTTCGACGTGTTTACCGAGTTGAGTGTGGACGGCGGCCAGACCTGGCAGCCCGCGCTGTCAGTCCCGGGCACGTTACGCCTCGAACCGCTCCCGGCCCTGACCATCACCTGCCCGGATGATATCACCATCGAGGCCCCGGACGCAGGCGGAGCGGTGGTGACCTACGCTGCGCCCGTGCCTGCCGGCGGCTTTGCGCCGGTGACCGTGACCAGTGTCCCGCTCAGCGGCAGCCTGTTCCCGGTGGGCGTGACCACCGTGGTCTGCACCGCCAGCGATGGCGCTGGCCAAACCGCCGAGTGCCGCTTCACGGTGACCGTGCAGGCGCCCCTGGTCATTGGCGGCGTGTCTCCAGGGACGGCAACCGGAACGGGAACGGCAACCGTGACCGTGGCCGGGCCCACTTCTGTCTCCGAGGGCGCCACGCTCCAGTTCGGGGTCACCGCCAGCGGCGGCCGTGCGCCGTACCACTACCAGTGGACCCTGGCCGGCGCCGCGGCCCCAGGTTCCGGCGACTCTCCAACGTATGCTTACCACCCGGACTTCGACACGGTGCAACATCCCGACGTGAGCCAGGACAAGGTGTTGGCGTGTACGGTGACGGACTCCGGCGGGCATCCGGCGGCCATCGCGACGTGGCAGACGTTACGGATTGCGGACGTCGACCGGCCTTGCGGGCAACCGCTCATTGCGATCAACCCAGCCACACCGCAGACACTCGACAACCTGTCGGCCAGTATCCTCCAGGCTCCGACAGACCCCGATGGCGACGTGGTCACGGGGTACGGCTACATTTGGGATATCCCCGGTGAGGGTCTGCCGATTGCCGGCAACCCGCTGAGTCATACTCACACGCGCAAGGGCCAGGTGTGGCGCCTCACGGTGCGGGCGCTGACCAATCCATACCAGGCCGGAGAGGTCGAGTCAAGCAACGCGGCAACGGCAGAAATCACGATTGGCAATACGCCGCCCGAGGCACTCAGCCCGTGGGGCCTGGAGGTCAACCAGAATGGTGCCTTGAACCTCCAGGTGGGGGGCCTGGACCCCGATGTGGATGATGGTATCGACACCCTTCTTTTCTCAGCGGCAAGTGCGCCCGCACACGGGACGCTGGAAGCGTTCGACGCTGCTACTGGCACAGCAGTCTATCGGCCGGATGCCGGCTTCACGGGCAATGACAGCTTCACCTTCCGGGTCTCGGACGGCACGGCCGCTTCCATAGCCGTCGAGGTGCCGATCTATGTGTCGGCGACGACCGGTTGGCTGGTCGCCCTGTCGACGACCAACACCGCCACACCGGGAGTGCAGTTCGGGGTTGAGCCGGACGCCACGCCTGACTTCGATGCGCGGTTTGATCGCCTGGCGCCGGCGGCGCCCGCCAGCGGCGGCTACACCGCCTTCATCAACGAGGGAAACCCCTTGCTCGACGGCCTGGAGCGCGATATGCGCGGCACGGCGCAGGGCACCAAGTGGCTGCTCGAAGTCGTTTCCGGCGAGGCGCCCGTGCTGCTAGTCTGGGACGACACGGTCTGGGACGACACGGACATACCCCACTTGCGCTTGTGGGAAGTGGCGCAGCCGAGCACTAACGCTCCCCGCCTGCCCGGCACGACCATCGCCATGGACGCAACGCGGCAACTCGAGGTCCTGGCGCCATCGCCGCGCTACTTCGTCATCGGGACCACGGCCTCTTTCGAGTTGCGACTGAAGCAGGGCAGGAACATGTTCTCGCTGGCCATTGAACCGACGGACCCGGCCGTGGATTCGGTCCTGGCGGCGCCGGATCGACCCGGGGTTGTGTATGTCGGGGTCGTGTGGGAGTTCCACGACTCCCGCTACGCGGTGGCCACCGAACTGCACGCGATGAAAGGCTACTTGGTGTATGTGCCGGAGGCGGTGAACCTGGTCGTTGAAGGTTCACCCCCAGCCACGACTCTCCTGCCTCTCGACACGGACTGGAACTTTGTGGGGCCGGCCGCCCGCTGCCGTGCACCTGCGAACAGCGCGCTGCGGGGTCCTTACTGGTGGTGGAACCCGGATTCGGACGCCTACGAACTTACCTGGTACGACGAGTATCTGGAGGTCGGCCGGGGCTACTGGATTCGCGCGGCCGAACCGGTGACGCTCGACTTCGGACCGTAAGAACTCAATGCCCCCCAAAAGGCGGGATTCGTGGCCAGACGGAGCAACCCCTGTTGCGTCACCCGGCAGAAGGCGCATCCGTCGACCGCCGCCCGGTCAAACCAGGCCGCACAGGCCGGGCCGGGAGACCTGGCCTCCACCTTGTTGGCACCACGCGATTCCCCACCTTCACGGTCGCATCACGACACGCGGCCCAGGGCTGTTTCAAAGTCGGCGGTTTGAGCGTGGCCGGGCAAATGACGGATCGAGGGACCCGCGGCGTGTCCCTACGCCGGGGCGAAGGTGCGTTCCGAGATGCCCGCCGACGGCCCGTTGCGCAGTGCATTCTACACTGAGCCAGAGTGCCACTGACCCACGCACCAACACACGTAGCGGAGAGGCCCAGCCTAGGGACAGGCAGGGCCTACTGGAGCGTCACAGGGGCAACTCGCACAGCCGACTTTGAAACAGCCCTGCACGCGGCACGATCTGCCTTGCCTTCCGTCAGGGCAGACGCATATTTGGGTTTTGGGTGAACAGCACCGACGGTCTGCACCGTGTCTTGGGAGGATTTCATGATGAGCACAACATCTCCCGTCTGGGTGAAAGTCACCGAGCACGCCGCGTGGGCGCCGCGCGACTCGTGCGGCGAAGTGGTCTACAAGGACCGGATGTGGCTGCTCGGCGGCTGGTTCAGCTCCAACATCATCGGCCCGCGCGACGTGTGGAGTTCGCAGGACGGTAAAGACTGGACCCTCGCCACCGAGACCGCCGCCTGGGAACACAGCGACCTGCCCACCACGCTCGTCTTCGACGAACGGATGTGGTTCATGGGCGGCTGGTACGGCGGCCGCCTCGCCGGCGCCTCGGCCAGCAGCCAAGTCTGGTACAGCACCGACGGCGCAGACTGGCGCAACGCCACCATGACCGCCGGCTGGAGCCCGCGACTCGGCGCCGCGGGGGTCGTTCACAACGGCAAGATGTGGATCCTCGGCGGCCTCGAACGGTACTTCGACGGCAACGAAAGCCATCTGCGCAACGACGTGTGGTGCTCGGCGGACGGCAAGGCGTGGGAGCTGGCCACCGCCAGCGCGCCCTGGGCGCCGCGCGCTTTTCATGCCGCACTCTCGTTCGCCGGCAAGCTGTGGGTGTTCGGCGGCGGCAACTATGTGCCCACCTACGCCGGACACAACGACGTCTGGTGCTCCACCGACGGCGTGCAGTGGACTCAGGTCACTTCACACGCACCCTGGTCGCCGCGCATCTGGTTCTCGGCGGTCGTCTTCAGAGACCGCATGTGGCTGCTGGGCGGGTGGTCGAACAATCCCTCGAAAAACTGGAACGACGTGTGGCACACCACAGACGGCGCCACGTGGACGGAACTCAAGACCGACTCCATCTGGTCCGAACGCCACGAGCAGTCCTACTACGTCTTCCAGGACAAACTCTGGCTTGTCGGCGGCAACGCCTGGCCGCTGGTCAACGACGTCTGGCGCCTCGACCTGTGCGGGTAAATCCTGAGAGATAAAATGCCCCGCCATGGACGCCAGGACGCGCCTGTTCGTAGTGGGCTCGCAGTGCGCGGAACGAAGTGGAGCGCCAAGAGCCCATCCGGCGTGTTGCGGCGGCGCGGCGCGGGGATGGTGTCTTGCCCGGCGGGCAATCGCCGGGACTGCGACACCACTACGAGCGGCGCCACGGCCGGATTTACCCGCACAGGTTGAAGAAACTTCGGCCAGAACGGCAACCTGTCGAGCGGCTCGTCCCGAACCGCAGCCAGCCAGCGCTGGCGGGACGTCATGGTGTCCGACATGGTTCCTCCAGCCCCAGGCGCTCGAACTGCTCGGCGGGTGCGTCGTTGGCGCGCATCAACTCGGCCATCTGCCCGCAGAGCCGCGCCTCGAGCGCCTCGTCGCGGAACGGGTGCTCCTGCGCCGGGTCCTTCTCCAGGTCGAACAGCAGGGTGCCGAACGTGTGCGGATTGACCCAGGTGCGCCCGCCGATCTTCATGGTACGGCAGCCCTTGGTGAACGCGAACGGTTCCGCCAGGCCGATGTCCTGCAGTTCCTTGGTCTCGAACGTGCGCCGCATGTGGGTCGGCATCAGCGTGTACTCAAACAGCGGTCCGTTCTCCGGCGCGATCGGGGCACGCATGTACACGTACCGGCCGTCAGTGAGGTTCACGTGCGCGCCGTGCAATCCGAACAGCCCAGCCTCGCGCACCGGCCGATCGCGTGCCACCGTATCGCGCAGGGGCACGCCCTGCATGTCCTTGGGCCGCTCAACGTTGAAGTACTCCAACACGGTCGGCGCCAAGTCGATCGTCTGCACCAGGCTGCGGCGGCGCTCGCCGGCCCGGCCGCAGCGCGGGTCCCAGATGAACAGCGGCGTGTGCGCAACCTCGTTGTAGAACGGCTGAACGCACTTGGCCCACCAGCCGTGCTCGCCGAGCAGGAACCCGTGGTCCGTGTTCACGATCAGCAGCGTGTCCTTCCACAGGTCCAGTTCGTCCATCTTGTCCAGCACCGTGCCCAGGTAGTGGTCGCACATGCTGATCAGCGCCGCGTTCACAAACCGGATGTGCTGGACAAACTCGGGCGCCTCCTTGACGCGGCCATAGGTCGGCCAGTCGCAGTGCGGCCCCTTGTACGCGTCAGCGTAGAGCTTCAGGTACTTCGCATAGGTGAAATACGGCTCGTGCGGATCGAATGTCTCGAGCTGCAGGAACCAGTTGTCCGCCGCCCGGTTCGTCTCGAGAAACTCCAGGCCCAGCCCGAACGTGCGCGCCTGCGAGTGGTCCTTCTCCCGACGCATGTAGGTGCGGTTGACCCAGTCCTGGCGCATCCACGGGCCCTTGCGGTAGACATCGTTAAGGCTGCCTTCCGGTATGCCCAGGGTCTCATCAAGACGGCACTTCCACGGGTCGCCCTCCTGCCCGCGCACGTTCTCCCACGTGGCAAAGCGCGTGTGGTAGTTGCAGCCGCCCTCCTCCCAATAGTGGTAGTGGTCGCTGACCAGGTGCGAGTGCACGCCCTTCTGTTTCAGGAGCTCCGGCATCGAGTCGTCGTACGGCTCGATCGGACCCCAGCTCCGGTGCAGGAAGTTGTACCGGCCCGTGTGCAGCTCGCGCCGCGCCGGCATGCACGGCATGCTGCCGACGTAGGAGTTGTCGAACGTCATCGTCCGTTCCGCCAGCCGCCGGAAGTTCGGCGCCTGCACCCACTCGCACCCGTACGCCGGCAACATATGCCGGTTCAGCGAATCGAACATCACCATGATGGCTTTCATGCGTCTTCGTCCCTTTCTCCGGTAATCGCTCCTCTGCGTCATTCTGTTGCCGTGGCGACCTTGATATCACCCTTGCCGACCTTCGCCCGCTGCGCTCGCCGAAGACTCGCGCCCGCTTCCGCGTCAACGCGGGACTCAGACGAACAGGCCGGTCCGCTCCCCGCCTGAGTCCCGGCTTCAGCCGGAAGCCTGCGCCCGTGCTTCAGCCGGGTGCGAGAACCGTCGCCTCGCGCGGCAACGCCCGGTCACCGCCCACGCAGCCCTGCCCCCCGAACGCCCCAGGCTCGTAGTCCCGCCTTTAGGCGGTCCGGGATGCGCCTCGCCAACTCGAAAGACCCGGACCGCCTAAAGGCGGGACTACGAGCCTGGGGCACCGCCACGCCATCGCCTGGCTGCCGTAAAGATACCGACCGTCGCGGAGTTCGCAAGGTACGCAATGGCGACAGGGTGATGTGTCAGCGGTTCCCGGGCGGCGGACCGCCCGGTCATGCGTGGGCGTTACTCACTGTCCGTCCGAGTCGCTCCGGCCACTCTGTCGCAGCCCGCCAGTAACATGGGAGTGAAGGTGGGCGCCGGGCCTCCTGACCCGGCGCGACGCAGCGACGCGACCGAACCAGACCAGGCCGGGAGACCTGGCCTCCACGTTGGACTGACGCACCACACGCAGGAGTAATGCGTCGGGGGCAAGGGTGGAAGCTGAGACGCCGGCCAAGGGACTGGCCGGGCCACTGACTCCGGGCGACTCGATCCGTGGTGCAGACAGTTGCTTGCCCGCAGGTTCAGGACGACGCGTCGAGTTTGGCACTCCCTGCACCTCATACGCATTACGTCCCATCACGGTGCAGCAACCGGCGCCGCCGCCAGCAACCGCGCCAGGTACCCGGGATACGTGTCGCCTTCCGCCTTGCCGGCACCGGCCATGTTCGCACCGAAGGTGATACTGTCGCCGAAGCAGACGATCTTCGCGTGCGGCAGTTGCCGGTCCTGAATCGCCTGGAACACGGCCGTGGCGATGAGCCGATACCCGGCCGCAGTTGGGTGCACACCGTCCGCTGACTTGCTGTTCGCCTCGTTGCGGAGTACGCACCCGGCGCCTGGCCCGATCTCGCCCAGGACGGTGAACAGTACATTCAGGTCCACGAGCACCGCACCGCTCTCCTTGGCCACGGAGCGCACCGCCTCGTTCGCCTGGCGGATGACACCGCTCGGGCCAGCCGTGCCGTAGAACTCCGCCGGGTGCCGCGTCAGCAGGTGCGGCTCGTAGCACGGCGGGATGGTCATCAGGATGAGTTTCGCGCCCGTGTCGCCGATGCGCTTGACCAACTGCTGCAGGTTGGTGCGGTACTCGGCCAGCGGCACGGCGTTCGCGTGGTTCAGCACGTCGTTCGTGCCGGCCATGAGCACGACCAGGTCCGGTTTCTCGGGCAGCACGTCCCGGTCCAGGCGCGCCAAGAGGTCGCGCGTGTTGTTCCCGCCAATGCCGGCGTTCACGACGCGCGCGGGCGCCGCCGTCCCTTCGGCCGCCACGACGACACCGCCCATAGCCATTGCCGCCACCACACTCACTGCGGCTGTCAGGCGCATATCCGTCTTCTCCTCGGTACACCGCCGGCCAGTGGCGCGGGCCCGTCCCGCGTCACGCCGGAGAAGGTAGTGCGAAGGGACAGAGAGATCAAGGGACCTATCGGCCATTGGACGCATGTCAGTTCCGTAGGGTGTTTCCTTGATGGAAGCAAGGCGGACGGCAATACCCTATCGATAAAGTCCCGCGAGTCAATCTGTGTCAGGCGGGTCAGTGCTCCAGCCTGTCCCCAGGCTGGAGCGCTTCGCCGCGTGTGCAGGTGCGTTCGGCCACGGTGTTCTGACGGGAGAGTGGACCGCAGCGCCACGACTCGTCGAAGGGCGTTTGGAACGCACCGCGCACCGGCGTGCGGACACGCCGGGGGTACCGACTTGCATCCGTGGTACTACCACACCTACGGAACTCTGCCGAGTTTCGGTGGCGAAAGCGTGAAACGGGGGTACCGTACAGCCGCAACACGCGAGGCACATCGAGCATGGCCAGATACTCCAACGCGACCGAGCGGTCGTGCATGCGGCACATGCACTACATGCTGCCGCCGGCTGACCGTCTGATCGGGGCCGGCCTGGACCGGACTATGCGCGGCCCGCTTGCGGCGCGGACAGCACCACCAAGTTTCGCTATGACTCCTGCCCGAGATTCGAGGGAGGCACTGATGGACTCTGCCCAATCCATTGTGCGTCGGCCGCTGCGGCTCGCGATAGCGGCCGGCATGCTGGCTTTCGTCGCACTGCCGGCGACGCGCGCCGAGAGCGATCTCGCGCGCGCCTACCAGATCATCGCGACAAAACAGTTCGTCGACCTCACCCACAGTTTCGGTCCCGACAGCCCAGTGTGGCCAGGTTTCGGCCAGGCCAAGATGACGCCGGCGGGCAATCCGAAGACGCACGAGGCGTATACGATCGCCAAGGACGGCTTCCACACCACCGTCTACGAGATCGTCGGGCAATACGGCACGCATGTCGATCCACCGGCGCATTTCGCCGACAACGGCATCACGATGGACGAGATCCCGCTCAAGCAGATGATTCTGCCGCTCATCGTGGTCGACGACACGCCGTTCCTCGCCAAAGATCCAAACCACGCGTTCTCGGTAACCGACCTGATGGCGTGGGAGCAACAGCATGGCCGCGTGCCGAACGGATCGTTCGTGGCGCTGCGCACCGACATGTACAAAGATTTCGACGGCAATCCCGAGCGCTTCAAGCACTGCCCGTTTCCCGCCTGGGCGTTCGAGACGATCAAGTTCCTTTACGAGGAACGTGGCGTGACGGCGACCGGACACGAGGCGTTGGACACCGATACGACCGACAAAATGGATTCGGAGACCTACATCCTGCAGCACGGCCACTATCAGATCGAGGTGATGGCCAATCTCGACAAGGTGCCACCAACCGGCGCGCTGATCGTCGTGACCTGGCCGAAGGTGAAGAATGGGCTGGGGTTCCCGGCGCGGGCGTTCGCGATCCTGCCGTGATCGCCGCCCCTCACGGTCGGAACCAGATATCGACCGTGATGTCTTCGCCGAACGGGACGCCGACGCCCTCGGCGTGCGGCCAGCCGGGCGGCTGCGTGAAGGCGGACGACGAGATGTCCGACGAGCACTTGCGGCCGTCGGCCAGTTCGAGTTCGAGCCAGAACCGGCGCACCTTGAACCAATCCTTGCCGGTGTTCAGCAGCACGAACCGGTTGCGGAACGCGAGCGTGGCCATGGCGGCCGGGGTCAGCGGCACGGACACTTTCTCGGCCCAGACGCCCTTGCCTTCGTCGCCGCCGGCCGGCGCCATGGGCCCGATCTCGATGCCGTTAACCATCGCGGAACTCCCGTACTGCCCCGAGCCGCCGGACAGCCCGATGCCGTCGTAGTGCAGCCAGCCCTGCTTCGCACCGCGCAACAGTCCGACCGTGAGCCCCGGCACGGGCATCGGGCCCGGCTCAGTCCGGAACGCGCCACTGTCGCTCTGCAGCGTCCGCTGCAGAAGCTTGCCCTTACTCTCCAGGCGCATGTCGGCCCAGCAACCCCAGTCGCCCTCCGAGTTGTCGGCCCTGCCCACGTCGGTCACCAGCTTGATCCGCACCGTCTTGCCGGCCCAGGCCGAAAGGTCGGCTTCGATCGGCAGCCAGGCGTGCGTGGTCACGGTCTGCTCCCCCGCCTGCGTCTCCGTGCCCTGCTCGTCAACGACCACGACTTGGTAGAGAATGCCGTCGCCTAGGTAACTGCCGTCGCCTTTACCGACCACGGCGCGGAACGCCGCGGCGGGCGCGGCCGGCAACGCCACCGGCGCGTAGCGCGCAAAGACATACCCCGCGCCGCCCTTCCATGGCGGATGCATGAACAGCCCATTCCTCGCCACGCCGTCGCAGCGCAGCCCGTCCTTGGCGACGGCATTTGCGCCGCTCTCGCCAGGGTCAGCCTGCTCCGGCTTGCCGCGGAAGCACATGCCGGTTTCCCACGTCTCGGGCAGCGCCGCCACAGCCGCGTAGTCCTGCAGCGTCAACAGCACGCGGTCCGCGTGCTGTTCCAACCCGCCCGCCTTGACGCAGATCGCCAGCGGTTCGGCAGCCTCCTGTGTCGGCGGCGCCAGGTCGAAGCTCACGGACGCGGGAGTATTCGGCCGGAGCTTCACCGGTTTCGCCGTACCCGCGGCAGAGACCTCGCCATCCGCCGCCAGCGCCAGGCTGCTGCTGACCGTGACCGTCAGATTCACGTTCTTCTCCAGGCTCACCGACACGTCCGCCAACGGCACGACCGTGAAATCGATCCAGGCACCCTCAAACTGCAGCCACACACGCTGGCCAGGGGTGGCATCGGCCGGGATAGCGGCCGCGTGCGCCTCCTTGCCCTGCACCGCGACCTGCTCGCCGGCAATGACCGTGTCGCGCTCGCACTTGAGCTCGACCGCCGCAGCCGGCGTCCCGCCCACCAGCAGGTAGCTGAACGCGCCCTTGACCGGCACGACGTAGGTCAGGCCGCGCGATGTCCGCAACTCGGCCGGCCCGAGTTCCTTGTTCTCCTCGTCCAGTGCCACGGCGCTGACTGCGCCGATGGCGAACCCGCAGTCGCTGTTCTCGAACGGGATGATCTCGAATTTGTTTTCCGGCAGGAACCGGCAGATGCCAACTCCGTTGGACGCGGCCTTGGGGAAGCGCGCGAACCGGCCGCGGCCGTCGACATAGAGGTACGCTGGCGTCACGGCGCAGTCACGACGCTTGCCGTCAGCGTCGCCGCTGAACACGTCGATCGTGCCATCCTCGGTCCAGCCCACGTAGCCGTTCGGCGGCAGATCGAGCTGGCGTCCGAACGCTGTCACCTGCATCCGTTCTGTCGGACTGCCGTTGACCACCGTCATGCAACCGTTGCTGTACTTGGTCGCGACCTGCGAGCGCTGGTAGGCGCCCGTGGCCATGGCAGCGGTGCTGTCGACGAGCTTGCCGTCGGCCGTGGCGTACAGGATCTCCTGCGCGCTACCCAGCGTGTAGCGGCTGTGCAACTGCTGCAGCATGTAGTAACCGCGCAAGCGCCGGCCCTGCCCGCCGTCGCCCGCGAAGAAGCCGGGGTGCCCGAACGCCACGGTCGCGGAAAGGAAACGGTCGATCGACGCGTCGACTTCCTCGGACGTCTTGCCGAGACTGAAGTCCTGACCGTAGAACATCTCGACACTGCCCATGCCGAAGTTGCAGCACAGGTCGTGCATCTTGCGCAGGTCGAAATCGACGACCCACGGGTTCTTGGGAACGCGGTAGCTCTGGTCCTGCGCATAGTTTCCGTCCGTCAGCCCGCAATACGGGAAGTGGTTCGGGCCCTCCGAGTAGACCGGGCCATTCCAGGCGTTCTTCTGGTGCAGCATGATCTCGCCATAGGCGTAGAACACCGCGATGAACGTCCCGGCCCCGGGTACGCGCGCGTCGTAGTCGACGCGACTCCATGGCGTGACCGACGTGTGCACGTCGCAGTAGGCGGTCGAGAACCGGAACTTCTTCTGGATGATGTACGGCAATTCCGAGGCGTACTCGATGGCACGCGCCGGCTTCGGTGCGTAGCAACGCATCCACGCCGTCTGGAGTTGGTTGTCCGACGTGCGGCTGATCAGGTCGGGGCTCCAGTACTCGTTGACCGGCGCGAAGTCGGTGAAGTTGTTGTATGGCCCGTAGACGAACCCGAGCTTGTCCTGCATGACCCGAGCGTAGTTGTACTGCCCTTCGTCGCCGCCCTTGCCCGGCGCCGGCCGCGTGCGGAACGTGAAACTCTCGCCGCCGTCGCGCCAGCCGGTCTCGTGGTCGGTGATCAGGATCTCGGTCATGCCGTAACGATGCATCCTAGTCCAGTGGGCAATATCGCTGTCGCGATTGCCGGCGCCGTGCGCGATCCAGACGTGCGTGCCGGCCACGTGCTTCCACGGCGACATCGGGTTCGGGATCGTGGGCAGAACTTCCTCGAGACGCGGCGACACGACCAGGAAGAAGCGCTCGAAGCAGTCGTTGCACTTGCCGTCGGTCTTCGCGGTGTAGCGCACGCCGCCGTTGTAAGCGACCGCGCCGTCCTTGACCTCGTTCTCCGCCCACGGCATGCTGGCGTTGGACAGCGTCCAGTCCGTGTGCCCGGCCAAGAGCAGCGGCGTCTCGGGCGCGCCGGACACAACGACCGCCGGACGTACGCCCGAGCCGTAGCCGCCGTAGGTGTAGTACGGCATCGTGACCAGGCGCGGATTCTCCAGCCCCTGGGCGCGCCCGTACCGCACCTCCGCCACCTGCCCGCCCGGCGCCACCGTGTCAATCACCAGCGACTTGTTCCAGAGCCGGTACGTGTGCGTGACCTCGGCCGCCGCATCGCCGGCGGTGAACCGCCAGCGCGACACGACCGTGTCACCCTGCAACTGCGTCCCGAGGTGTTCCGCCTTCTCCGGAACCACGGCCTCTTTCGGCCCGACCAGGAACACGCCGCCGTCGACGCAGGGTCGAATCTCGCCGCCCCGACCGTCCCAGCGAACCGAGATGTCCGAGAAGCGGCCCGTCTTGGGCTCGAGCCGGTACGCGAGCTTGCCGTCCGTCCCGTCATAGGCGAACACGAACGCATCGCCGTCCTGCCGCACGCTGGTCTTGAAATCCTTCGTCAAATTGTCGGGCAGAATCGTCTCGAGCCGGGTCGGGAACGGCAACTTGCCGGGGCCGGTGTTCGTGCCCACGCCCTGCCCGGGGAACATCGGAATGCCGCGTTCCGGGCGCGGCTTGAACGTCAGCGCGGGGAACTTTTCGGTGAACACGGCCAGGTTGTCAAAATACAGCGACCGATCCTCGACGTTCCCACCGTTCGTGATCCGGAAACCCTTGAACTTGCCCCCCCCCGCCACCGCCTGGATCTGCTCGGGTGTCAGGCGCCGGTGGCACAGGAACCACTCCTTCCAAGTGACCGTGGCCAGGTGGATGTCGAACTCCTTCCCGGCGCCGTCCTCGAACAGCGCGGAGACACCGACCGATGGCGTGCTGGTATCACGCGCGTACGACCAGACGTTGCCGTACACCCAGCAACTCACGGCATCGAACGGCTGCGTGATGACGATCGGGTTCGGCGGCAGAATGCGCACGTCCGGAGACGCGCCCTTCTTCTCCGCGCGGTAGGTCAGCTTGCCGACGTAATCGCCCCAGATCTGCTGCTCGCGCGTGCGCTCGAACGCGGCCACGGAGTCCTTGACCTCGACCGTCCAGCCGGTCAGGTCCTCGAAGTCGACCAATGGCGGGTGGTCGTCCGTGGTGCGGTTCGCCCAGTCCATCTCGTACGGACGCTTCCCGACCTTCTCCTCCTGCGCACCCGACAACCCGGCAACCCCGACCAGCAGACAGCACACGATGAGGTGACGCATCTGGTTCTTCTCCTTTGTGGATTTGGCCCACCGCTACGATAGCATGGCGAGAGGCACAGTCCAGATTGCAGTGTGGCCAAAAAAGCAGGCACGTGGCCCGGTTGGCAGGCGATCGGGGGTCCAGTGGCTCGGACCGTCCCGGGCCGAAGCAGAGTGCGCTCGGCCGGTCTCCGGCCGAGGGTCTCGGGCCGGGACGGCCCCGAGCACCTTGCTGCGGTCCCGGAGGTCCCGCGCCACAGCGCTCAACCGCAACCGCGTGCCGCCTTCGTCCACAGCCGGCTCAGGTCGGCAACGCGCAGGTTGCAGGACTCGGCCATGGCGGTCGCCTCATCGATATTGCCGATCACGTTCCACGGCTCGTGCGCGTCGGACGTGATGACAACTTCGATATCGTACTCCTGCGCCAACTCCCAGAACTTGTGCAACGGGTAGGAACGACGTCGTCCGTCCGGGGTCTCGATCACCGGCTTGCGCAGGCCATAACCATTGATCTCGATCGGCATGTGCAGATCCGCCGCGGCCTGCAGCATGTCGCGGCTGCACGCTTCCGCGTCGCGGTCCCAGGGCAGGTAGCTGCAGCCGAAGACGTCCGGGTGTGCGATGAACGCGAACAGGTCGCACTGCATGCCCTCGATCACCCACGCGGTGTAGGCGCGCAGCCTCTCAACGTCGCGTATGCCGCTGTGAGCGCCAACCCACTGCCCCTGGTACGGGAACCAATGGACGGCGCCGATGAGGTAGTCGAACCCCAGCCGCCCCAGGAGCTCGTCACGGTAGTACGGCTCATAGGCAGGATCAACGTCGCACTCCATGCCTTTCAGGACGGTCAGGGCCGGGAACGCCTCGCGCGCCGTGTCGATCTCGCGACAGTAGTCGGCCAGTTCGCTGGAGTGCATGCGCACGTCGAGCCAGCGATTGTCCGGCAGCGCGGCGTGGTCGCTGAACCCGAGCACGCCCACCCCGGCCGCGAGCGCCGCTTGGCAGTAGTCCGCCGCAGCGCCCTGCGCATGCTTGCACCGGCGTGTGTGGGTGTGGAGATTCGCCAAGATTTTAGGACGCGTATCTGATGTCATACCGAATACTGTGTTACGGAGCGGAAATCAGGACCTGCGAGAGACCACTGCGAGTAGAAACGAACGGTCGCGACCGCAGAACCATCGCGACAAAACTCGGAGGGCTCCGGAAGGGAAGTAAGGTACACTGCGGGCAGACCGAATCCAGCTGAGAACTCGCATCGTCGCAATGCCTCAGAACCTGTGAGAGAACCGGCACACTATGGAACCCCGGTTCTCCGTAACCAGGGGCGGCGGGTTGCGAGAGCCTGCCTCCCAGGACACTCGACGGAACCCCTGGATCGACTTCTCTACACCTTCTGACGCAATATCAATGCCGTCGGATCGCTTTGGCACGCTGAACGGCGCACCCTATATTTGCCGCCACACACGGATTTCCACGGTATTCCACGTCTCGCTCGAGTCAGGGAGGGAACCCCATGAAACCCTTGCTCTTCGGCCACGCCCGGCGCACGATCACGCCGACTGTGCCGGTCTCGTTGGCCGGGTACTTCAACATCCGCATGTGGACCGGCGTAAAAGACGACCTGTACGTCCAGGCCCTGGCGCTGAAACAGGACAAGACCCTAACCGTCCTCGTCCATTTCGATCTGATCGGGGTCTACGGCGAGGTCCTGGATGGGGTGCGCTCCGGGTGTGCGGACCTCGCAGGGCTGAAGAGGGAACACATCCTGCTGACCGGAACCCACACGCACACGGCGCCGGAGATCCGGCCGCACCCCGGGTGGTCGAACCCCGAGTACAACCGCGCGGTCGTGGCACAGGCCGTGGCGTGCGTGCACGACGCGGTGGCCGCACTGCAGCCGTGTGAGAAAATCGTCTACGGCCAGGCGAGCGACGACCGGTTCGCCTTCAACCGCCGCTACTGGATGAACACCGGCGCGGTGATCACCAACCCGCCGCGCTGCGATCCGGGCATTGTGCGACCGGAAGGTGTGATCGATCCGGAGATCGGCCTTCTCGGCTTGGCGGTGGGCGGGAAACTCCAGGTTCTGCTCACCAGCATCTCGAACCACACCGACACCATCAGCGGCTGCGAAGTCTCCTGCGACTGGCCTGGATTCCTGCGCCGCAAACTCGAGGCCGCTGTGCCCGGGCTGCTGGTCATGCCGCTGACCGGCGCGTCCGGCAACATCAATCACTTCAACCCGCACGGACCGGCCGAGCAGTCCGGGTACGACATCGCGCGCCGGATCGGCGAAGGCTACGCCGAGTCCATACTCCCGGTACTGCCCAAACTGACAGAGAGCGCATCAACCGATCTGGCCGTCGCGGCGACGGCATTCACGACCGGACCGCGCGAGATCAACGACAACGAGTTGGCCGAGGCGCGCGAACACGCCGCCAAGTACACGTTCGACGAGAACTACACCCTAACGTCGGAAGACCTGGCAACGCGCTCGCCCGCAGCGCTAAAATACTTCGCCGACCGCCTGCTCAAGGTCGCCGCTGACCGCACGCACAAGACGTTCGAGGTGCGCGCACTTGGCATCGGCGATGCGGTCATCGTCAACCTGCCCGGCGAGCCGTTCGTCGAGATCGGCCTCGCCATTCGCAAGGAACTCTGCAAAGGGCGCCCGGCCCTGATCGCGACCCTGAACCAGAATGCCGGGTACATCCCGAACCGCTGGAACTTCGGCCGTGGCGGCTACGAAACCATGCCGCTCTCGTCGCCCTACTCCGTGGGCACCGCCGACCTGCTGCTCGACGCGGTCCGCAAGGCCCTGGCCGACCTGAGCGGAAGGAAACGGGCGCCGACACGTAAGCCCGCGGCGCGCAAGTCCACCCGCAGCAGCTAGTACTCGACCGCCAAGAGTCTTTCCGCAGTCTGCTTGCCGTGTGCGTGCCGACCCCACCGGCCTTGTGCCGGTGGTGAAGGAGGTTCGTTGGCTGGGTGGACCCCCGGGTTCCCCCCCCCATTTCCCCCTTCTTCGGGCGGAGCGCGTGGCCACGCGCTCCGCCCGAAGAAGGGGGGGTAGGCGGAGCGGTTAGCCGTTGAACCCGCTTCACCACCGGCACAAGGCCGGTGGGGTCGCCAATCCGTTCCTCCCGCGCAGTTCGTTGCGTCTGTGCGGACACATGGTAATGTGCAACGCATGGAATCATCTCGCACAATGAGTTTTGGCCTCTTTGACTACGCGGCGTTCCTCAGCTTCTTTGCCTATGCCGCAGGTTCTGTCGTGATCCCGGTCGCGCTGGTTCTGCTGGCGCGCGATCTGGGGTTCTCGCTCGAGAGCGGCGGCATGACCGCCGGCGGCGCGCTGCATCTCGGCCGCACGGTCCCGATGGTGGGCTCCATGCTGCTCTGCGGCTTTGCGGCCGGACGCTGGGGCAAACGCCGAACCTTCGGCGTCTCGGTTGTCCTGATGGGAACCGGAGTGGGACTCTGCGCCATTGCCCCTGGATACGGCATCCTGTTCCTGGCTTTGGTCATTGCCGGAATGGGCGAGGGCGTGATCGAAGGACTCGCGACGCCGTTCGTGCAGGACTTGCACCCCGCTGAACCCGGCCGCTACATCAACTTCGCGCATGCATTCTGGTCGATCGGGGTACTGGCAACGGTCCTCGTCTCCGGCGCGTTGCTTTCGCTCGGCATCTCCTGGCGGCTGGTCACCGGCGCAGTGGCGGCGTGCGCGTTGATCCCCGCGGCCATGCTGCTCCTGCCGTCCCGCAGCGCGCGCAAGTTCCCCGAGCACCCGGCCCCCCTTCACTGGAAAACCGTCTGGGGCCACGCCATCGTGATTCTCCGCATTCCGCGCTTCTGGCTGTTCTTTGTGGCCATGTTCGTGGCCGGCGGCGGGGAGTTCTGCCTGACCTTCTGGTGCGCAAGCTACATCCAGTTGAACTTCAGCTCCTCCGCCTGGGCGGGCGGCGTCGGGACGGCCTTCTTCGCCTTAGGCATGGTCCTCGGCCGGACCGGTTGGGGGTACTTCATCAAGCAGCACCAACTGCGTGCGCTCATCGTGCTCTCGGCACTGGCAGGGACAGCGATCACCCTGTGCTTTCCCGTTCTCCGCAACCTGTGGCTTTTCTTCGGACTGCTTTTCCTCGCCGGGATCGCCACCGCGCCGTTCTGGCCCAGCGTCCAGAGCTACTCCGTCGACCGACTGCCAAACACGGACACGACCATGCTGTTCATCCTCCTGTCCTGCGCCGGCGTCCCCGGCTGCGGCGTCTTCACGTGGCTCATGGGATACATCGGCAACCAGGGCGGTGGACTGCGGCAGGCGTTCTACCTGGTCCCGGCGTGCTATCTGATCCTGGCGCTTCTGATCGAGTGCGACCGCTTTTGCACCCGCAGACCGGCAGACACGCCTCTGTCCACTTGATATGATCGGGCGGTCTGCCGCCCGGGAGCCGCTGACGCAATACGTCGTGGGCCCGCACGCGCCTTGCCGTGCAGCGGGGCTGGGCGCATATTGTCAAGAGGCGACACTCATTGCCCCATGCGGCGAGGACAGCGAGGCAAGATGACACAACGACCGAACATCGTTCTGTTCGTTACCGAGCAGCACCGCGGTGACTGCCTCGGCATCGAAAGTCATCCCGTGCTGATGACGCCGAACATGGACGCCATCGCCGGCGCCGGCGTCCGATTCACCCGCGCCTACTCGAGCTGTCCGACCTGTATTGCGGCGCGCCGCTCCCTTCTCTCGGGGCAGTTCCCGGCCACACATGGGATGGTGGGGTATCAGGAAAGCGTGCCGTGGACGATCACGCACACTCTGCCTGCCGTCCTCGCGGATGCCGGCTACGAGACCTGCTGGGGCGGCCGCAGCATGCACCAGCACCCGCCGGACAGCCGGCTCGGGTTCGAACACGTGGTGAAGATGGATTACCGTCACCCGAACGAGTACATGGCGTTCTTCCAGCAACGCCGCCCGGACGACTGGGAGGGCGTCTACGGCACCGGCGTCATGCACAACGACTGGACGGCGCGGCCATGGCACTTGGAGGAAGACCTGCACCCCACGAACTGGACCGTCCACGAAGCGCTCCGGTTCCTGCGCGACCGCGACGCGTCCCGGCCGTTCTTCCTGGTCGTGTCGTTCCTGGCCGCGCATCCGCCCCTCGTCCCGCCCGCCTTCTACCTGGAGCGCTACATCCGCACCGGCGTGCCCGCCCCCGTGATCGGAGACTGGGCTATACCGCCGCCGAACAGTGGCAAAGGCATGGATGTGTCCGCCAGCGCGGTGGCGCTGTCGGGCGAGGCCCTGCTCTGCGCCCGGGCCGGGTACTACGGACTGCTGAACCATGTAGACGATCAGATCCGCCGCATCGTCAATCCGGTCGGCGGCGTGGACCGAATGACGGCGAACAACACGGTCGTCGCGCTGACGAGCGATCACGGCGAAATGCTCGGCGACCACCACCTGTGGCGCAAGACCGTGCCGTACGAAGCGTCGGCGCGCATCCCCCTGCTGCTGCGTGCACCGCCGCGTTTCGGCATCCATCCCGGAACGGTCGTGAGTGAAGCTGTCGGCCTGGAAGACATCATGCCCACGCTTCTGGAGTTGGCCGGCGTCGCCATCCCGGACACCGTAGAGGGCCGGAGCCTGCTGTCCCTGGCGCGCGGCGAGAAGCCGAAGTGGCGCCCGTACATCCACATCGAGCACGCACCGCTGCACCACACGCTGACCGACGGCAAGGAGAAGTACATCTGGTTCGCCGCCGACGGTCGCGAGCAGTTCTTCCGCCTGACCGATGACCCCACGGAATGCCGCGACCTCGCCCAGGTTCCAGAGGAAGCACCGCGAGTCGCCCACTGGCGCAGTCAGCTCATCGAAGAACTGCAAAACCGGCCCGAAGGCTTCAGCGACGGCACGCGACTCATCCCCGGCCGGCCATACCCGGCCGTGTGCCAGCACAAGCACGCCGACGGATAGCTGGACCCGCCGCGAAAAGGTCTGGCAACGTCCGTCCAGACCGTGGATGGTGAATGGTTGATGGTTGATGGTTGATGGTTGATGGTGGATGGTGGATCCTGGACCCCATTGACGTGGTTTGGCACGGAAACTCGTCCTGGCACGTCTTTCCCAACGGACCGACGCCGGCAGCGCTGCGACTATCCACCATCGACAATCCACGATCTACGACTCCGGTACCTTTTCGCGGCCGGTGGATGGTGGATCGTGGATGGTTGATGGTGGACGGAACGCCAGCCCCAGACACGTTGAGGAAGACGCCTTTGGCCGGTGTTTCACACCAGATTGTCAAGTCCTGGTCTCCGTTTGACACCTTTGCGTTTCTCTCTCTTCGTCTTTTCCGGGC
>MHBL01000099.1 GCA_001803235.1 Lentisphaerae bacterium RIFOXYA12_64_32 | reverse complement strand
AACCTCTGAACCTCTGAACCTCTGAACCTCTGAACCTCTGAACCTCTGAACCTCTGAACCTCTGAACCTCTGAACCTCTGAACCTCTGAAGGAGACCACCCGTGAACAATCCCATCATCATGCACGTGAACTACGTCGAGCAGGGGCAGACCATCCTGGAGATGTGTCAGAAGGCGGTGGCCTGGGGCTACGACGGCATCGAGTTCCGGCGCTCGCGCCGCGCGGACGAGGATCCGGTGAAGTACCTCGACGAGATCGCCTGTGCGCGCGACAAGACCGGGCTGAAGCAAGTCCTGTTCGGTGCTCCCGGGCCGAACCTGATGGCCGCGGATGTGGACGTGCGCAAGAAGGAGGTCGAGGCCTGTATCGCGTTTTTCCGTCTCGCGGCGAAGCGGTTCAAGCTGACCGTGTGCAACACCATGACCGGCTCTCTGGTGACGGGCGGCGTGCCGTACCTCGAGTTTGACCGGCACGGTTCGATGGTGGCGACGCCGGACCAGTGGCAGTGGGCGGTCGAGGGGTTCCAGGCGATTGGCGACGTGGCGACCGCGCTCGGCGTCCGGCTCGCCTTCGAGACGCACAACTGCTACCTGCACGACCTGGCCAAGGCCTCGCGCGAGTTGGTCGACCGGATCAACCGCCCCAGCGTGGGCATCAACCTGGATTACGGCAACATCGTGCTGCACCCGCAGGGCGGTACGCTCGACGACGCGATCAAGATCTGCGGCGACCGCATCTACTACGTGCACCTGAAGAACATCCTGCGCATTCCGGGGCAGAAATACGGGAACTTCATTGTCTGCGGCCTGGCGGACGGCGTGATCAACAACCGCAGTTTCCTGCACCAACTCCAGGGCCTGAAGTTCGATGGTCCGATCAGCATCGAAGCCCCGCGCGAGGGCGATCGCGAGTGGTACGCGCAAGAAGACCTGCGCTACCTCAAGGCCATGATGGGCCGGTGACCGGGCCTGTCTGCCAAGCCGCCGGGGTCTGTCGTGGGCGTGGACCGACGCTCTAGCGGCGGGCAGTGGCGCGGGACCTCCGGGACCGCAGCAGGGTGCTCGGGGCCGTCCCGGCCCGAGGCCCTCGGCCGGGGACCGGCCGGCGCACCCCGCTTCGGCGCGGGACGCGCCGAGCCACCGCGCTCAATCGCCGCCCAGCCGGGGCACGCCATTTCTCCGCGAGGGCGAGTTTCCCCGCAGCGGAGAACCCGCCTTCCAGGCCGTGAGGACCTGAGTAGTTACACTTTGGGACAGGATCCATCTGGTCTCCGCTTCCTCCGGTTCGCAACGGTGCGAGGTTTTTTCGCATTCGTGCGAAAAACCGCGGTGAAGGGCGAATCCGCCGGCGCGCACTTTTCGCTCGGCAGCGCGGCATTTCTCGCGCGAGCACGCAGGCGTGGCATGAATTGTGCTGGGAAATAGGCAGAGGGTTTTTCGTTTTCGCTTTGGGCCCAGAGGTGGTGTCTTCGCCTCTGTTGTGCGGGAGAGGAAGTGGGTTTCCAAGTGGGGAAGACAGTGTCGTCCGTGCGGGCGGGAAGCGTCTCGTGCTTGCCTCGCCTCAGGGGGTATTGTCGTCGCATGCCTGGCCGGTGAGGCCAGTGCGGAAGGGGTCTGTCGTTCTTGCGCGGGAGGAATGCCGATGTTCACAACGCGTCTTCTGGCACGGGGTCTGGCGGGGATTCTCACGGCAGGGTTGCTAGTAACGGGCGTGGTCCGGGGCGGGCTCATCTACGTCGACGCCGATGCCGGTGGCAGCAACACCGGCACGTCGTGGGTCAATGCCTACAGTGATCTGCAATCCGCCTTGACTGCGGCGGTCTCGGGCGACGAGATATGGGTCGCCGAGGGCACGTACAAGCCTACTACGGACACAGATCGGACCAAGTCGTTTCAATTCAAGTCGGGCGTGGCCGTTTACGGCGGGTTTGCGGGCGGCGAGACCGAACACGACCAACGCAACTGGGTCACGCACGTGACGACGCTGAGCGGGGACATCGGCACGGTGGGTGTCAACACCGACAACTCGTTCCACGTGGTCCGCGGTGCCAACAGTTCTGTTCTGAGTGGATTCGTGGTCACAGCCGGAAAGGCGGACGGGAGCGGCGCAGACCTGCTCGGCGGCGGTTTGGTGAATGACGGTGCCTCGCTATCGATATCGGACTGCGTATTCCTTGCGAACTCCGCATCCTCGGGGCCGGCGATCCAAAACGTGAGCAACACGGTGACGATCGTCGGTTGCTCATTCATCGAGAATAGTGCCACAGGGAACGGTGGCGCTATCTACAACAGTTATGCCAACGTCGATTGTCAACAGTGCTGGTTTGTTGGCAACGGTGTCCCCAGTTACGGGGGAGCAGTCTACAGCACACATGGCAGTCAGACCTACACCGACTGCGTGTTTGCCGACAACAGCGCAGGATCAGGCGGGGTGCTCCGCGGGTATGCCGCCGCGATCACGGTAAGGCGGAGCTTCTTCGCCGGCAACACGGCCAACTACGGCGGCGCAATTCACAGTTACGCCGGCACCGCAACCCGCGTGTGGGACAGCATGTTTGTGGGCAACCGTTCCTCCGGCAACGGCGGCGCCTTCACGAGTCTGGGGTCATCATTGCTGAACGTCACCAACAGCGTGGTCGTCGGGAACCGAAGCGCATACGGCGGCGCTCTCCTGACAACCGAAAACTCGACGACCGCACTACTCAACTCAGTGTTCTGGGGAAACACGGCGACAACCCAAGGCAACGAGATCTGCATCCTGGAGGAGGCACTACCGGGTGTCAAGCGTTCCTTGGTTTTGGGGTCAGGCGGGAGTGCGGCATGGAATGGCACCTGCGGGACTGACCAGGGCGGGAACCTCGATGGCGACCCGCGGTTCGTGGGCACAGTAACAACGGGGATCTGGACCGCAGTGGGGGTCTACGATAGCGCCAACGGCACGACCGTACTCACCAAGACCGGGGCCGGGTGGACGACGAACGCGTTCGCCGCGCTCTTCCTGAACCCAGACACAACACAGACGCTGCAGTACTACATCGTTGGGAACACGGCGGACAGCATCACTATCTACGGCGACTGCACCGCTTTTACCGTGGCTGGCGACACGTTCAGCATCAGCGACTTCCACATTCGGCCGTATTCGCCATGCATAGACGCAGGATTCGGCGATAGTGGCGCCACGGTCTCTGAGACTGACCTTGACGGCAACGCGCGTTGTGACGATGCAGGCATGCCCAATACGGGGACCGGCACGCCCAACTACGTGGACATTGGTGTCTACGAGTTCGGCACCGACTCGGACAGTGATAGCCTGCCCGATGCCTGGGAAATGGCACACTTTGGCGACCTCGATGAGACGGACAGTGGCGACCCGGATGGGGACCTGCTGGACAACGCCGCCGAGTATGCGGCCGGGACGAACCCGACCGATCCGGCGAGCAAGTTGACAGTTGCGTTTGCATACGCCAGTTCGTCGGGCCTGGAGTCGGCAGGTTCCGCCGTAATAACGGTCGACCTCTCAACGCCCTCTTCCGCCACCGTCACCGTTGCCTACGCAGTGACCGGCGGCACGGCCACAGGCGGCGGGGTGGATTGCACGCTGGAGGGAACGGGCACGCTCACATTCGAGCCGGGGGAGACGAGCAAGACCATCGCCATCACGGTGATCAATGACGCGTTATACGAAGTTGACGAAACGGTGGTTGTGACGATCTCGGACCCGGCCAATGCTACGCCTGGGACGAACACAGTGCACACCTACACGATCCAGGATGACGACATCAATATCCCACCCCAGGTGGAGATCACCGACATTGCCCAGTCCGGCAGCGGCCCCGGACGGACGGTCACCGTTCAGTTCCGCTACAAGGACGCAAACGCCGACAGCCTGACGATCCTACTGCAGGCTTCGTCCGACAACGGCGCCACATGGGCCGTGCCGGTCACTACGCTCGCCGGCAACATCGAGGTCACAGCAACGACCGACTGGCAGACCGGGACCCTGACTTGGACCGCCGGCGCCGACTGGCCCGGGCAGGTGTCCAGACCTCACCGAAGTGAGCACGCGTGTCGCGCAAGTTGAACGCCCACACTTGAGGTCGCGCGGACGTCATTGCGATGGCGCGGGGTTGAGTTCGGCCATGGTCCGGGCGACGCGAGCGATCTGTGCCGGCGGAAAGACTGCGGCTAAAAGGAAAAAGGCTGTCCGTCGACTC
>MHBL01000098.1 GCA_001803235.1 Lentisphaerae bacterium RIFOXYA12_64_32 | reverse complement strand
TCACGCATGTCCAACAAGTTGCGAATTCCGCCTGGGTGAGTTACCTGGCCTCCACCTTGGTGGCGCCACGCGGTTTCTCACCTTTCACTGACGCAGCACGGCTCCCCTCGGTCCCAGGGTTGATTTGCCGGTCTGGCCGATGTATCCTACCCACTGGTTTTCCCGGAGACGGGCAGCGGCACGGTGGCTCGCAGGCGCAGGCGGGATGGGCAGGCATGGCAATATCGCCTTTGGCAGACAAGCGGGTCGCCATTTTGGGCGGACGCGGCATGTTGGGAACGGCGGTGAGCAATGCGCTGTCCTGCCGGGGCGCCCGCCCCCGCGTCCTGGACCTGCCCGAGTTTGACCTGTGCCGCGAAGAACACCTGGCCGCGGTCGCGCGGAGTTCGCAGATCGTCATCAACTGTGCCGCCTACACGAACGTGGACCGTGCCGAGGCCGAGCCTGAACGGGCCTGTGCCGTCAATGCCACGGCCGTGGGGAATTTGGGGTATCTGGCGTCGAAGCACGGCGCCCTCGTCCTGCACGTCAGCACGGACTTCGTGTTCGACGGCGCCCTCGACCGGCCCTACCGCGAGTTGGATGAGGCGCGGCCGGTGAGCGTGTACGGGGCCAGCAAACTGGGCGGCGAAGCAGCACTCGCGCAGTCCGGTTGCGAACACCTCATCGTCCGCCTGCAGTGGACTTATGGCGACGCCGGGGTCCATTTCATCACCAAGTGTGTCCGTCGTGCGCGGGAGAACCGGGAACTTCGAGTGGTCAGTGACCAGATCGGCAGTCCCACCTGGACGCGGGATGTCGCCGCGGTCTTCATTGACCTTCTCGAGACGCGGCAGGCTGGCCTGTTCCACTACGCCGCGCGCGGTTACGCCAGTCGTGCCGAGGTGGCGGAGTTTGCGTTTCGCTGCCTCGGCGTGGACGGTTGCGTGGTTCCGTGCCGTACCGCCGAGTTCCCCACCCCGGCGCGACGTCCACTCAACTCGCGATTTGACTGTGAGAAGATTGACGCGGTCCTGCGCTGCCCGCGCCCGGGGTGGCAGGACTCGTTGCGGGAGTACCTGAATCAGATGCGGAAAGGGGCTGTCTGAATGGACTGTCGTTGCATCCTTGTGACGGGCGGCGCCGGGTTCATTGGCTGCAATTTCGTCCGGTTCCTGCTCGAGACCGAGCCAGCCTTGGAGGTTGTGAACCTCGACGTCCTGACCTACGCCGGGAACCTGGCGAGCCTGGGCGAGTGTCTCAACTCGCCGCGGCACCACTTTGTGCGCGGGAGCATTACCGACGCCGAGCAGGTCCGGGCCCTTCTGCAGCAGCACCGCGTCGACGGTGTCATCAACTTTGCGGCGGAAAGCCACGTCGACCGGTCCATCACCGGGCCGCTGGTGTTCGTCGAGACGAACGTGAAAGGCACCTTGACGCTGTTGGCGGAAGCGCGCGCCGCCAATGTGCGGCGTTTTCTCCAGGTCTCGACCGACGAGGTCTACGGCTCGCTCGGCGCGACCGGTTCTTTCACCGAGCAGACCCCGCTCAGCCCCAACTCGCCCTACAGCGCCAGCAAGGCGGGGGCCGACCACCTCGTGCACGCGTTCCACCACACCTACGGCATGGACACCATCATCACGCGATGCTCGAACAACTACGGCCCGTACCAGTTCCCGGAGAAACTGATCCCCCTGATGATCCGGAACGCGCGCCAGGACAAGCCGTTGCCCGTATACGGTGACGGCATGAACGTGCGCGACTGGCTGTACGTGAGTGACCACTGTGCCGCCATCTGGGCGGCGTTCCGGCGCGGCGCGGCCGGCGAGGTCTACAACATCGGCGGCAACAACGAGAAGCCGAACCTTGAGATCGTGCGCCTGATCCTGCGCCACCTCGGCAAGCCGGAGTCGCTGATCACGTACGTGAAGGACCGGCCCGGGCACGACCGCCGCTACGCGATCGATTCCGGCAAAGCGCGGCGCGAACTCGGCTGGCAGCCGGCGGTCACGTTTGAGCAGGGCATTGCCTCGACCATCGAGTGGTACGTGAGCAACCAGGCGTGGCTCGACCAAGTCACGTCCGGCGAGTACCAGGCCTACTACGCGAAGATGTACGGCAACCGCGACCGGGCGAACTGAGAGAGGACGCTCACAACCCACATTGCTGATTTGTGATCGTTGATGTGTGACTTGGAGTGAAGGAATTTGCAGGATCTGCCGCAGGGCCGCTCGGTGTCGTCGGCCAGGCTCTTTCTCCGCGTCAGAGACGGGGCGCCAGCGTACCCCTCTGGCCAATCCGCAATCAGCAATCAAAGATCTGAAGTCACTACTCAGGTAGACAGGAGCCAGAATTCAGGAGTCAGAATGGGGACGCCAGTAGCGACAGTCGTGGACTCAGAAGACGCGGTTGCGCTTTCCATTCTGAATTCTGACTCCTGGCTTCTGACTACCTGAGTGGTCACGATCTGAAATGCAGAATGTGAGTTGGAACCATGCGTTTCATCGCGACCGAAATGGCGGGACTGTTTGTCATTGAACCGCGCGTCTGGGACGACCGGCGCGGCTTTTTCTTCGAGAGCTACAACCAGGCCGCGTTCCGGGGCGCCGGTATTGCCGTGGAGTTCGTTCAGGACAACCACTCGCGGTCATGTCCCGGGACGATCCGCGGCATGCACTTCCAGGTGCCGCCGTGCGCCCAGGACAAACTGGTCCGGGTGATCCTTGGCAGTGTCCTGGACGTCGTGGTTGACATCCGGCGTGGCTCGCCCACCTACGGGAAATGGGCGGGGTTCGAGCTGTCCGAGACGAATCGGCGTATGCTCTTTGTCCCCAAGGGGTTTGCCCACGGCTTCTGCGTTCTCGGCGACCAATACGCAGAAATGCTATACAAGTGCACTGATTTCTACGCCCCGAAGCTCGCCTTCGGTATCCGGTGGAACGACCCCGACCTCGGCATCAAGTGGCCGGTCAAGGACGCTGTCCTCTCCGACCAGGATGCCAAGTACCCAAGCCTGGCCGACCTGCCGACGTATTTCACGTACGAACCGGGTCAAGCGTAGAACTGCGGGACAGGGAGCCCAAACTCAAGGGGAACCCAGTCTTCGCAAGAGGGCGCGTAATGCGTCATCAAAGGGTGGAGCATAGACCCCTGCCACCTCGTGTGGCAGGGGAACGGGTTCACTTGGTTACTACGCCGCACCGTGTCCCCTCTCTTCCCTTTCCCCCGTCCGGCGGCGCCGGACGGGGGAAAGACATCTGAGGCGG
>MHBL01000097.1 GCA_001803235.1 Lentisphaerae bacterium RIFOXYA12_64_32 | reverse complement strand
CGGCGCCAGCGTCACGCACTACAACGCGCTCGGCCAGGTCGACTACACCGAGGACGCCGCCGCCAACCGCACCAGCTTCACGTATGACGCGGCCACCGGCCGCCGCACCGCGGTGACCGACGCCGCAGGCCATACGTCGTATACGTCCTATACGTCCCATGGCTTGGTTTTCCGCACCTGGGGCGACACCCCGTACCCGCTGGAATACGTGTACGACGCGACCTACGCCCGCATGACCCAGCTCAAGACCTTCCGCGGCAGCGCCGCCTGGTCCGGCCCCGACTGGCCCACCGACCCCGGCACGCCCGACATCACCACCTGGACCTACCAGGAATCCACCGGCCTCCTCACCGCCAAGACCTACGCCGACAACAACGGCACGACGTACACATATGACGCCGCCGCAAGGCTGGCGACCCGCACGTGGTCCAGGCTCGTAGTCCCGCCTTTAGGCGGTCCGGGAGTCCCCTTGGTCACCACGTACACCTACAACGCAACCACCGGCGACATGACCGCCGTGGACTACTCCGACTCGACTCCCGACGTCGCCTTCACGTACAATCGCCTGGGCCAGCAAGCGACGGTTGCGGATGCGACCGGCACCCGCGAGTTCGCGTACTCCGCAACCACGCTCGACTTGACCACCGAGACCCTGCCCGCCGCGTTCTACGGTGAGAAAGTGTTGACCCGCACCCGCGACGCGCTCGGCCGCGACTCCGGCTTCCTCATCGGCCCGGTCGCCACCCCCAGCGCCGACGCCGACATCCTCTACGCCTACGATCAGTTCGGGCGCTTCTCCGCCCTCACCAACGCCAAACTCCCCACACCCAATACCTTCTCCTACTCCTACCTTGCCAACAGCGACCTGCTTGAAACCACCACACTCCCAGGCAACATTGCTTTGACGCGTGCGTACGAGCCGCAGCGCAACCTGATCGACTACATCGAAAACAAGGTGGACACCACGACCGTATCCAAGTACGACTACACCAACGACGCCATCGGCCGGCGCACCGCGCGCGCCCAGACCGGGACCGCGTTCACCGCCGCTGACAGCATCACGTTCGGCTACAACACCCGCAACGAGGTC
>MHBL01000096.1 GCA_001803235.1 Lentisphaerae bacterium RIFOXYA12_64_32 | reverse complement strand
GGATGGCGGGCGGAGGGCCGCCCGCGGTACTGTCGGTCAGGCGAGGCCGGTCCGGGCTGGCGCCGTGACCTACCCGGCGTTACTCTGCTTGCACAGGTCGCCGGAAAAAGGGCGAGGCCTGCCCGATGAGCGCGCACACCGGAACTGCGCCCGAAAAAACCACGGGCCGATATTTTGCATCCGCTTGGGCGCGCGTGTATCTTGTCTATGGTAGTAAGCGGAATGGCCATTCCTTTCCCCGGCTGGCGGTCGCGAACCGGCTCCGGCAACAGGGGTGTTGGACGTCCGTATGCGGGAAGAGCCACGGGAGCTGTTACAGGGCAGGAGCGGGCCGGACAGTCAAGGAGAGTTGAACCTATGGCGACGACGAAACTCACCAAAATCAACCTGCAGAAAGCTGACACCGGCCGCGTCAAGGGCGGCGCCGCTCCCGAGGGTGGTGTCACTGACGATCAGAACCCTGCCGCTGGCGAGGGCGAAGAGACCATGGAAGTCCCGCCGCCGTCCGGGGCCGTGGGTGGCAGCGATCCGTCACAGACCAGCGCCATTACCGACCCCATGGAATTGCGCCAGACCAATACCAACAAGCTCCAGCGCATCAAGGCGGACGAGACGACAGCTGCGATGTCGCACGGGCGCGAAGAAGGCACCGACACGGTCCGCCTCAAGGTCGTGCGCGAAAAGAAGAAGCAGCTTCCCGACGTGGTTTCGCCCGGCCAGACCGTGCACCTTCGCCCGTCCGCAGCGCCGGACGCCGCCGGCGGCCAGGATCGCTCGGCCTCGTCCACGATCAAGGCTGCCTCTCCGGCGGCCGCGGCCACGCCGACCGGCGTTCTGAAGATCATTTCGAAACCCAAGGCCGCACCGCGTGGCGGCAAACTGGTGGATGACGACTCGGACAAAGCCGTCACGCGCACCCTGCGGATCCAGCCAGGCCAGGGCGTCGCCGCAGCGCCACCGATGGAGGCCCCGCGAGTCTCGCCCGAGGCGGACACCGCTCCGGCCCTGGCGCCGACCGCGGAGAGGATCGGCCCGAATACCGACACCAAAGCACGCGCAGAAATGAGCCTGGAGGAAGCCGCGGCCGACGAAACCGTGGCGTCTGCAGGCCTCGGCACGGAATCCAAGAAGCTGGCTCTGCGCAAGGCAGGTGGTGCACCAGCCCCTGAACTCAAGCCCAAAGGCGCCCCTCTGCATGCGAGCAGTTCGGGCCGCGTTCCACTGCGTCCCACGCCGGTGCCGGCCGCCTCTCCCACGGATGAGACCATGGAGACCAGTGCCGCGGAGCTGGAAGCCGAGGCGGAGGGGGTCGCCACGACCCAGGCCACCGTGGTCGCCACTCCTGCGGAAGTGGACGGCAAAACAGGGAAGCTGTCGCTGAAGCTCAAGAAGGGCCCGGAATCTGCCGGGGCCACCGTGGCCGCCCCGTCGGCCGATGACGAACCCGCGACGGAGATCGGCCAGGCAACGCAGGTCGAACCGTCCGCCAAGCGCACCGTGGCGGTGGCAGCGCCCCCTGCCGGCGGTGCCAGCGAGACCATCCAGATCCCTCCGGAGGAAGCGGAAGCCGCCGCCGCCGGGGCCGGCGAGAAGAAGAAGATAGGGCTGAAGCTCAAGACAGCAAAGAAGGAAACCGTCCCGGATGCCGCCGGGGATGCTGCCGACGCGCCCGCTGCGGAAGCTGCTTCTGCGCCCGCCCGCCGTGCTGCCGCGGTGGCCGCAACGACGAAGAGCGAACTCGGCATTGTCAGTTTCATAACTGCCGCAGCGGCCGTTTTGTCCCTGGGCGCATTGACCGCCGTGCTCGTCAAGCAGGTTATGGACCACTGCATGTGACCTTCGGTCCCGGCGTCAGACGCCGGTTGCCTGAACCCGTCGCGCCCCGTCCGCCCTAGGGATGGGGCGCTTCTTTTTGTTGCCTGTGCGGGAAAAGCACGCCAACACCTGACCGCGTCGGTGGACACCGCTGCCGGCGACTGACATATTGACAGAAGGCAGCCGACGACGCTGCAACCGACTCCTGATTGCAGTGCGATTCAGGGGCTCCGACGCGGCCCCCTGCGGACGTTCGCCACCCCGGAAGGCACCAGGGCTCATGAGCACCGATTTCGTTCATCTTCATGTTCATACCGATTACAGTATGCTGGACGGCGCCAACCGCATCGCCAACCTCGCAACCCAGGCCAAGGAACTGAACATGCGCGCCGTGGCCTGCACCGACCACGGCAACATGTGCGGCGCGGTTGAGTTCTACAAGGCCATGGTCGAAAAGGAGATTAAGCCCATCATCGGGTGCGAGTTCTACGTTGCCCCAAGCAGTCGCACCGAACGCAACCCGCGGGAAAAGCATGCCCAGGGCTATCACTTGGTTCTGCTGGCCGAGAACCTGGAGGGCTACCAGAATCTCTGCCGGTTGAACGCCACCGCCTGGCTCGAAGGTTTCTACTACAAACCCCGCATCGACAAAGCGGTCCTGACCCAGCACAGCAAGGGGCTGGTGGCGCTGAGTGCCTGCCTGGCCGGCGAAGTCGCCGCACATGTCCTGGAGCGCGACGACAAACAAGCGGTCCGCGCCCTGACCGAGTACACCGAGATCTTTGGCCGCCACGGGTTCTATCTGGAACTTCAGGACCACGGCATCCCCGAGCAGCAGACGGTCAACCGCCGCTTCATCGAACTGGGCGCCGAATACGGTGTGCCGCTGGTGGTGACCAACGATTCCCACTACCTCAAGCGGGAGCACGCGCAGGCCCACGAGGTCCTGCTGTGCGTCGGCACGCAGACGACCATGCAGGACCCGAACCGGCTCCGGTTTTCGGGCACGGAGTTCTACTTCAAGAGCGGCGCGGAAATGGCCGAGCGCTTCGCCCAGCACCCGGAGGCACTGCGCAACACCGCGGTCATTGCGGAACGCTGCAATCTGTTCCTGGATCTGGGCAACAAGCAGAAGAACCACTACCCGGTCTATCAGGTCGAAGGCGGCGGGTCGCGGGAGGAACTCCTGCGCCGCCTCTGCATCGCCGGCATGAAGGAACGCTACGGCGTGGACGCGGAGGCACACAACCTTCCTCCCCAGGCCCGGGAGATGGTCAACCGCATGGACTTCGAGCTGAAAATCATCGCCGGGACCGGGTTCACCAGCTACTTCCTGGTCGTGTGGGACTTCCTGCACTTCGCCCGAAGCCAGGGCATTCCGGTCGGGCCGGGACGCGGCAGCGGCGCCGGCAGCATTGTGGCCTACCTGACGCGCATCACCGATATCGACCCGATCCGCTACGGACTGCTCTTCGAGCGCTTCCTCAACCCGGACCGCGTCAGCCCGCCCGACTTTGACATCGACCTGTGCGAACGCCGGCGCCACGAAGTCATCGCCTACGTGCGGGGCAAGTACGGCGCGGCCAATGTCGCTCAGATCGGCACGTTCGGCACCCTGAAGGCCAAGCAGGTCCTCAAAGACGTGGCCCGAGTCCTGGGCCGGCCGTTCGCGGACGGCAATCGCCTGACGCAGATGGTCCCGGCTGACCCGAAAATGACCTTGGAGAAAGCCCTGTCCGAGAACCAGGAATTCAGGGAGATGGTGCAGCAGGAGCCTTGGATCGCCGAGGTCCTCGGACACTCGAAGGTTCTGGAGAGCCTGTGCCGCAATATGAGCATTCATGCCGCCGGCGTCATCATCGGCGACCAACCCCTGTCCAATCTCGTGCCGCTGGCCAAGGGCGCCAACGACGAGGTGATCACGCAGTACCCCATGGCGCCCTGCGAAGAACTCGGCCTGCTCAAGATGGACTTCCTCGGACTGCGCACCCTGACCATCATCCAAGACGCCCTGGACCTGGTGGCGCAGCACCGTCACGTCAATCTGAAGAGTCCCGATATCCCGCTGGACGAACCCCGTGCCTTCGACCTGCTCAACAAGGGCGACACCATCGGCGTGTTCCAACTCGAGTCCGGCGGCATGCGCGACCTGTGTCGGCGTTTCGGCGTGCATCGGCTCGAGGACATCATCGCGCTGATCGCGCTCTATCGACCCGGGCCCATGCAGTTCCTCGACGAGTTTATCTCCCGCAAGATGGGCAGCACCCCCATCGACTACGACGTGCCCGCCATGGAGCCGATCCTGCGCGAAACCTACGGCATCATGCTCTACCAGGAGCAGGTCATGCAGGTGGTTCAGAAAGTGGCCGGGTTCTCGCTCGGGGGCGCCGATATCCTGCGCCGTGCCATGGGCAAGAAGAAAGCCAAGGAAATGGAGCAGCAGTACGACAAGTTCGTGGCCGGCTGCAAGGGCAATGGCATCGACGAAGGAACGGCCAACGCCATCTGGGAAAAGATCGCGATGTTCGCAGGCTACGGCTTCAACAAGTCACACAGCGCCGCCTACGCCATGCTCTCCTACCGCACCGGCTACCTCAAGGCCATGTACCCGACCGAGTTTATGGCCGCCGTGCTCAACAGTGAAGTGGGCAACGCCGAGAACCTCGCCTTCTTCCTCAAAGAATGCGCCGAAATGAAGATCCAGATCAAGCCGCCGGACGTCAACACCTCCGGCATGCAGTTCTCCGTGGACGGCAACAGCATCCGCTTCGGCCTGGCCGCGGTCAAAGGCGTCGGCGAAGTGGCGGCCAAGGCCGCCCTGGACGCGCTCAAGGCGGGTGGACCATTCACCAGCCTGGTGGACTTCTGTGAACGGACCGGCGCCGGCATCAACCGCCGCGTGCTGGAGAACCTGTGTCGCTCCGGCGCCTTTGACTGCTTCGGCCTGCGCCGCTCACAGATCTTCGCCATGCTCGATGAATCCATGGCGCTCGCACAGCAAACGGCCCAGGATCGCAAGGTCGGTCAGGGCTCGCTCTTCGATTTCGGCGGCGATGGCAAAGACAGTCTCTTGAATCCGACCGTCCCCGACGTGCCGGAGTGGGGCCAGCGCGAATTGCTGGGCGCCGAAAAGGAACTGCTCGGGTTCTACGTGACCGGCCACCCGATCGCCGAGTTTGCACCCCTCATCCGCACCTATCAGCTCGACCCGCTGAACAAACTGCCGGCGCTCCCGGACCAGACCGCCACGCGCGTGGGCGGCATCGTTGCCTCGATCGACGTCAAGCGCTCGAAGAAGGACAATCGGCCGTGGGCCATCCTCGGCTTGGAGGACCTCGACGGTATCGTCGAGTGCATGGTCTTCTCCGACGCCTACGAGAACTACTCCAGCCTCATCGAGGCCGGCACGGCGATCTTCCTCGAAGGCACCGTCAGCCGCCGCGACGGCGAGGAGCAGAGCAAGCTGGTCGCCGACAAGATCATCCCGATTGCCGAAGTCCCGGAACGGTACGTCAAGGAAATCCACATCCGCCTGCACCAGGCCAGCACCGAAGCCCCGCAGATCGAGAAGCTCAAGGAAATCTGCGAGCGCCACAGCGGCCCGACGACGCTGATCCTCTGCCTGATCTGCTCCTCGGGCGAAATGGCGTTTGTGCAACCGGGAAAACTGCGCATCCGCAACACCGCCGAGTTCCGCCAATCGATCCGCGAAATGTTCGGAGAGGAGTGCCTGCTGGAGAAGGCGGACCGGACACGTCCGCCGAGCAACCAGCGCGGTCGTTTCCCGAGCAGCCGCGGCAACCCCGCCGCGGTGCGCGCCGCCGCCGCCGCGGGGTAACGTCGCACCGGCGTTACCCGGTGCTCCTGCGGTTGTCAGAGAATGACCGCTGCCGAAGTACCGCGGGCGGCCCTCCGCCCGCCTTCTGGGGATGCCGCCCGGAGGCCGGGCGGCGTACCGCGGGGATCAGCCGGCGGACGGGAGTGGCCGCGAACGCGAACCTTCGTAACATCGTGACGCCCCCCCCACGGCTTGCCTCACCTGCGCCACGGCACCGGTTCGCACAGGGCCCGCAGGTTCACCTGCGCTGTGCCGGGCGGAATCTCGCAACCGGCGTTCACCAGGTACGGGTTGCCCACCGTCGCATAGGCACGCTGCACCGCCTCGCGGATCTTCTCCGGGGTGCTGTTCCGCACCACGGAGACCGGATCCAGGTTGCCCGTGATCGCAACCTTCGGCCCCAGCGTACTCCGCACCGTGGCCAGGTCGACCATGTGGTCCACGTCCACGATGTCAATACCCAGGTCCGCTATGCCCGACAGCAGGTGAGTGGTGTTGCCGCAGATGTGCAGTTTCACGTACGCGCCCATCGATTTGATGGCCCGGACCATGCGCTTCTCGCGCGGCTGGATCAGCCGCGCGTACACGTCAGGCGAGACCTGGCTCGCAATGGCGTCGCCGATGCCGACGGTGTCCGCGCCGGCCTTGACCTGGGCCCGCGCAAACTCGATCCCCACACCCACGCACCGGTCCATCAGTTCGCAGGCGAACGGTTCGTCGTCGAGCAGATCCACGAGGAACTCGGACACGCCGCGCACATCCGCCGCCTCCGCCGCCGGACCCTCGACCCAACCGAGAATCGAGTACTGCCCCCCGTACTGCGTCTTGTACGCCCGCACCGCGTTGACCCGGTCCAGCATGCGCTCGGACCGCAGCGGGTCCGGCCGCTGCAGCACGCACATGTCCTTGGTCTCCGCCATCGGGTGTGTACAGCGCGGCACGCCGTCCTTCACATACTCGATCTTGCCGCCAAAGCCCTGCGTCTCGCGGTACGGGTCGGAGATCGTGCTCACCTGGTCGATGCCGAACACGCGGGCACACTCGATGTTGGCCCGAACCAGGGAGCGGTGGTTCGATGCGAACTCCGCATAGTTCGAGCCAATGTACTCGGCCGCAAACTGCATCAGGATCGGTGTACGCGGCAGAACATCGACCGACCCGCACTTGAGCATGGCCACATACCGTTCAAGACTGTTCATACTGCCACCTGCAACTTCCTGTTCATCCGAGACGGCTCTCGCTCGGTGTTGGACGTTCCCTTGCCCGTAACCCGACCCGCACCATGAGCCCGCGCTACGAGAGTCTGCCAACACCGCCCCACAACGTAACCCGTGTTCGCCGCGATGAAAAGTCGCGCCCACGCATCCGCGGCAATACGTCTGCATACGATTGTGCAGTCGCTGGCGCGGCAGAACCATCACTCGCTGGGTGCCACCATCGAACTTCTGCTGCGACGCAGACTGCAGGCGAGGCCAGCGTTGGACAGAAGGCGGTCCTGAAGACAGACCGGGATACGGGTTTCCCGCTCATCCGCGCCCGGGGGACTAGACCTGTACCGGCACCGGTTGCCGTCCGTCGCGGTTGACGAACCGCGGAATCGGCGTCATGGTTTGCGGACGCACGCACGAAACCAAACCCAGGAGGCCCCGATGCCCAGACCATCCGCGCTCGCCCTGACGTCCGCCCTGCTCCTCGCCGCTGCCGTCTGTCGCGGCCAGGAACCCGCGCCTGTCGCACCGCCGCCGAATGCCCCAGCCCCCGCCGCCACGCCGGTGGTGCTCTCGATCGGGACGGGCGGCGGCATTCGTCTCGCCGCCGGCAAGACGGAGATCGGCCACATCACGCCGGGCCTGTTCGAGGCCGGTTGGAAGGGCGCCAACTACACGCCAGGCAGCCCGAAAGACTATCAGCCCGGTTTGTACAAGGGCAGAATCAGGGCCGCGAGCGACGGCGTGGTCGAGACCGAACTGCGCACCGCCGATGTCGTGAACGGCATCTCGCTCGCCTATACGCTGACGCCCAAGGCGCCGCTGAAACTGCAGATTCTCCACGTCGGCCTGGAACTGCCGGAACGCGAACTCGCCGGCCAGAACTACGTGTTCGACGGCACGCCCGGCGTGTTCCCGGCCGAGCGCGGCGAGGTCCGGCTCGCCGAGAAGCAGATCCGGTCCCTGTCGCTCACGACGCTGAGCGGCGGCGAGATCCGCCTCGAGTTCGCCAACCCGACCAACGTCCTGCTCCAGGACAACCGCACTTGGGGCCCGACCTTCTCGGTCCGCATCGGCCCGCCGTGTGATCCGGAGACGGCCGTGACGCCGGACGTGCCGGTGAACATCGCCTTTACGGTCACGCGTCCAGCCGGCCTCACCGTGGATTACGATGCGCCGATCATTCTCGAGGCCGGCCCGGACTGGGTCCCGCTCGACTACAGCCCGGACATCGAGCCCGGTTCGGCACTGGACTTCTCGAGCATGGGGCTGCTCGACGCGCCCGCCGGCAAGTACGGCCGCGTCCTCGCCCGTCCGGACGGTTCGTTCGCCTTCGAGCAGGCGCCGGACACGCCGCGCCGCTTCTACGGCGTGAACTTCTGTTTCTCGGCGCTGTACATCGACCACGAGCAGGCCGATGTGCTCGCCGACCGTCTCGCCCGTATCGGCTACAACACGGTGCGCGTGCACCACTACGAAGGCATCCTGGTGCGCGGCGAAGCGGCCGCGGCCTCATCCGGCGTGGACTCGATCCCGGTCGCAACGCCGCCGACTCGCACGGACACCCTAACCGCACTGCAGACGCCGTCAGGGCAGGGCGACAACTACGGCCAGCGCCTGCGCGGCTGCCTCGTGCCGCCGCAGACCGGCGCGTACACCTTCAAGATCGCCAGCGACGACTGCAGCCAGCTCTGGCTCGGCACCGACGAGCGTTCCGAGACCAAGGCGCTGATCGCCAGCGTCGACGGCTGGACCGGCGCGAGCCAGTTCGACAAGTACGCGTCGCAAGTCTCGAAACCGGTGACGCTCGAGGCCGGCAAGCGCTACTACGTCGAAGTCCTGCACAAACAGGGCCAGGGTGGTGACCACGTCGCCGTCGCCTGGGACGGGCCGGACGTTTCCGGCATTGTCGGCGGCCAGTACCTCGCGCCGCCTGAACCGGGCAGTGCCACCGGTTCCATCCGGCGCGAATTCTGGCAGACCACGCTGCCGGCACCGCCGACCGATTCCGTCACTCCGGTCGCCGATAAGCTCGACCAGCTCGACTACCTGCTCGCCGCGTTCAAGAAGCGCGGCATCTACATCACCACCGACGTGTACGTCTCCCGCCCCGTGTTCGCACGCGAAATCTGGGACGGCGCCGAAGGCAATGTCGATATGGACGACTTCAAGATGGCCGTCATGGTCAACGAGAAGGCGCTCGAGAACTGGAAGACCTTCGCGCGCAACTTCCTTGGGCACCGCAACCCGTACACCGGGCTGACGTATGCCGAAGACCCCGCCCTGGCGTGGCTGAGCATGGTCAACGAGGGCAATGTCGGCAACTTCTTCAGCCGCATCGACGCGCCGCAGCTCAAGGCCGACTGGCAGACGAAGTGGAACGAGTTCCTCGCCAAGCGCTACGCCAGCGTCGACGCGCTGCGCCAGGCCTGGCAGCGCGATCCGTCCGGCGACCCGGCGAACGGCACCGTGCCGCTGACCGGCAACCTCTGGGAGGACTCGCCCGCCGGGCGTGACCTCGCGACGTTCTGCGCCGAAATCGAACTGGCCGCATTCACTCGCATGAAAGCGTTCCTGCGCGACGAAATGCACTGCAACGCACTGCTCACCAACATGAACGGCTGGACCAACCCGATCGCCAACCAGGCGGTGCGCGCGACCTACGACTACGTCGATGACCACTTCTACGTCGATCACCCGCACTTCCTCGAGAAACCCTGGCGCCTGCCTTCGTCCTGCCCGAACACGAGCCCCATAGCGACCGGTGCGCCGGGCGGCTGCGGCAATTGCTTCGTGCGACTCTTCGACCGGCCGTTCACCATCAGCGAGTACAACTACTCCGGCCCGGGCCGGTTCCGCGGCGTCGGCGGCATCCTCACCGGCTGCCTCGGCGCGCTCCAGGACTGGGGCGTGATCTGGCGCTTCGCCTACAGCCACCACCGCGGCAACCTCTTCGGCCCAGCCACCGCCGGGTACTTCGACATGGCCTCCGACCCGCTCAACCAGGTCGCGGAGCGCGCCGCCATCTGCCTGTACCTGCGCGGCGACATGAAGCCGGCCACGCATAAGGTTGCCATCGCCTTGAACCCCGCCGAATTGCTGACCCCGCAGACCCCGAGCCGCGGCGTGGCGCCGAGCTGGACCGCACTGGCGCGCCTGACGCGCGTCGGCACCAGCCTGGCCGGCGCCGAACCCATCGCCGCCGACCTCGTACTGCCGCTCGGCCAGTTCGCCGTCAACACCACCGGCCGCGTGCTGAACCAGGACCCGTACGCCGCTGACGCCGGCGCACGGATCCTCGAGGCCATGCGCGAAATGGGCTGGATGGAAGGCAACGTCACCGACCTCACCGTCAAGCGCCTGCAGAGCGAGACCAAAGAACTGCTCATCGACGCGCCGCGCGACGTCATGGTCCTGGACACCGCACGCACCGCCGGCGGTTACGGCCCGGAAGGCGAAACCATTCAGACCGACGCTGCGACCGTGACGCTGGACACGTCGTTCGCCACCGTCTGGGTCTCGAGTCTCGACGCGCAGCCGATCCGCGCCAGCAAGCACCTGCTGCTCTGCCACCTCACCGACCTGCAGAACACCGGCGCACAGTTCGGCGAGAAGGAACGCAAGGTCCTCTACGCCTGGGGCAAGCTGCCGCACCTGGTCCAGGCCGGTGCCGCCACCGTCCGCATCCGCATGCCGGAACCGGATCGTGCCGCCGTCTACGCCCTCAACACCAGCGGCAAACGCCTCGAAAAGGTCGCCACCACCGTCGAGAACGGCGAACTCATCGTCAAGGTCAACGTCACCGGCCCGGACGGCAAAGCGCGCCTGGTCTACGAAGTGGTCGTCGAGTAGAATCGCAGGAACGGCGACCGAACCCAGGTTGGATCGTGGCACGGCCCAGGCTCGTAGTCCAGCGTTCAGGGTCTGTCGATTTAACCGATGCGGCACCAAGACAGCCCGCGAGGACGCGGGCGCTCCAGTTCGGATGCCGCACGAAACTTGGAGCGCCCGCGTCCTCGCGGGCTCTTCTTTTGGTTAAATCGACACGCCCTTCACGCGGTCCGGGCAGCGCGTCGCCAGGGTCAGGCCCCGCTGCAGGAATCCAGAACCGCTAGTCATTGAAGTGAGGTCGTTCGTTCGATGATTGCTCAGACCAGCATGCCGGAGACCGCCGATGTTCCGCGCGCATCGGAGCGACTCGCGCGGCTGCAGCGGCTGTGCGAGCGGGTCCGGGCCTGTGAGGACGAGACCGAGCCCTGGCAGCGTGGCGTGATTGCCACCGAGGTCTGGCTGAACCAACCGCACGCTCCGGCGGTCCGGAACACCGCGGAGGTCATCGCACTCTGCCTGGAACGGATACCGCCGGCCCTGCTGCCCGAGGACCGCTTCGCCGGGTTCGTGTTCCGCCGGCTGCGCGTGCACCAGGGCGTCAGCGACTCCGACGGCTGGCGCACGCCGGCCAAGCATCCGGAACGCACCGGGTACGACGAGCGTTGGCCGCTGCCGCCCGACGTGCGCCGCGTCTACGAGCGCTGGCGCGGTCAACCGCGTCCGGTGCAGCAGCGCAACGCGCTGCGTGCGGCCAACGCCTGGTTGTGGCGCCTGGCGATCGCCGCGCCGTACGGCTCGGTGAACGGCCACACACTGCCCGATTACGGGATCCTGCTGACCGCGGGCCTGGCTGGACTGCGCGAGCGCCTCGCCACGGCGCGAACCCGCACCGACGCGCCCGCCGCACAGGAGAATTTCGCCGCCATGGACCGCATTCTGGCGGCACTCCAGGCGCACTGCCACGCCTGCGCCCGCCTGGCGGCGAAACAAGCCCGCGCCGCGGACACGCCCGCACGCTGCGACGAACGGATGCAGATCGCCGCGGATTGCGAACACCTCGCCGGGCACGCCCCGCGAACGTTCGCCCAGGCCCTACAGCTCGTCGTCCTGGGCAACGCCGTGGACATCCTGGAGAACGCAGGCGACGCGTCGTCGTTCGGGCGCCTCGATCAACGGCTGCTGCCCTTCTACCAGGCCGACCTGACCGCCGGGCGCCTGGACCGGGACGAGGCACTTTCCCTCGTCGGCGTGTTCCTGGCCAAGGTCTGGGCCTGCCAGACCAGCCGCAACCTGTGTGTCGGCGGCCTGTGCCCTGACGGGACGGACGGCACGAACGAGCTCTCGTACCTGTTCCTCGAGGCCATGTACACGACGCGCCTGCCTAACGACATCTCGGTGCGCCTGCATGAGAACACGCCCGCACCTTTCCTCACCCTGACCGCGCGTGTGCTGCGCCTCAGCCTGGGCCGCGGCGGCATCTACAACGATGAGGTCACCGTCGAAGCCCTGACCCGCAAGGGGGTCGCCATCGAGGACGCGCGCGACTACGCGCCGCTCGGTTGCGTCGAGGTCATGATCCCGGGCCGCTCCTCGTACCGCACCATGGGGTTCGGCCTCAACCTGGTGAAGATCCTCGAACTGGTCCTCAACCGCGGCCAGTGCCTCGTGACGGGCGAACAGCTCTGGACCGACGTGCCGGACACGTTCGCCTCGTTCGCGGACCTGCAGCGCGCCTACCACGACAAGGTCCGGTCCGTGATCGATACCGGTGTCGGCATTATCCGCGAGGACGAACGACGCGAGGTCGAGACCTGTCCGCGGCCGTGGCTGACCGTGATGTCGTGCGGCGGACTCGAGGACGGACGCGACCTCACGGCCGGACAACCGCGCTACAACCCGGTCGGCGTGACCTTGAACGGGATCGCCGACATCGCCAACAGCCTCTACGCCGTTCGGCGCCTGGTGTTCGAGGACCAGACCGTCACGCTGGACGCGCTACGCGACATCCTGCGCGAGAACTGGGCGGGGCAGGAACCGCTGCGCCGGCGCGTGGTCGACGGGTTCCCGCGCTTCGGCCAGGACGCATCCGAACTCAACCGTATCGCGTCGGACGAAGCGCATTTCTTCGCGGCGTGTTTCGAGCCGCACCGCACCTGGTACGGCGACCGGTTCTGGCCCATGATCTTCGGCGTCAGCACCAGCATCATCCACCACGATGCGCCCAGGACCGGCGCGACCCCTGCCGGGCGGCGCCTGGGCGAGACTCTCGCACACTCGCTGCAACCGAGTCCGGCCGGCCCCCGCGGTTGCCTGACGGAGATCCTGGCTGCCTGCACCGCCATCGACCTGCGCGAGTTCCCGGGCGGCATCAGCAACGTGCAGGAGTGCGACCCGGCGCCGGTGGCCGGGGAACAGGGCCTGGCGCTGCTTGAGTCGTTCCTCCGCGCCTACCTGCGCATGGGCGGCATGGAACTGTCGCTGAACTTCCTGTCCGAAGAACAGCTCGTCGATGCCCAGACGCACCCCGAGAAGTACCCCCAGCTCATGGTGCGGCTCTTCGGCATGAGCGCGCGGTTCGTAGCGCTGTCGCCGGAACTGCAGGCCTCGGTCATCGAACGCGTCCGCTCGAGCCTGAAACGCAATCCCGCGTGACGGGACCTGTGCGCCACGTTCAACTGTGGCACAACTCCAGTGATGGACTCAGAACTCACATCTTGCATTTCGTTTGTGTAATATTCACTATTGCCGTACAATATGTTACAGTACAAGTAGTAGGATCATTCGGTATTGCCGAGAAGGCGCTGTCTCGGTGCTGGAGGACCGTGTCGCCCGTCCCCAACGGGGACACGCATGTCCAGCCCAGGGTCGAACGACCCTGGGTCTTGCGACCATCCCCCTCCCCGCCCCGTCCCTGAAGGGGACAAACGTGCGCGGCAACACAAGTGCACGCCACCGCGGTTCGGAATGTGGCACCCCTTCAGGGTGCAATCGGGTTCGGGTATGCCGGGTCCCAGGGTTTGGCAACCCTGGGCTGGACATGCACGTCGCCCTTGGCGACAAGGCGAGGAGGCGGGATTCCCACCGCACCGCACAGGCATTCGAAATGCAAAATGTGAGTCAGAACAAATGCTCGACCTTCAAGACCGAATCATCGGATGTATCGTTGGCGGGGCCATCGGCGACTACTGGGGCATGCCCTACGAAGGTGCCGTCGGGCCCATCGAAGCGCCGTTCCCCTCCGTCTCCATCATTTCCGATGACACGCAACTGACGCTGGCCACATGCGAGGCCATCGTTGAGTCGGGAACCGTGACCCCGGAAGCAGTGGCACAAGGCTTGACCAGATGGTTCTGCGCTGGGAAGGTGACGGGTATCGGATCGAGCACTCTCAAGGCCCTGCGCGATCTTGCTTTGGGGGCTCCCTGGACCATTTCGGGCGCTAGCGGCGAGAGGTCCGCTGGCAATGGTGCGGCCATGCGCATCGCGCCGGTTGCATTCTGCTGCGATCCCCTGTCCGACGCCGGAAGGCATCTCATCCGAGACATCTGTTGGATTACACACCGCCACGACGAAGCGTATGTCGGCGCACTGGCTGTGGCGGCCGCAATCGCCAGGCCAGGTCGGGACAGTCTCGGCACGCTGGTCGGCGAACTGCCGGATTCCAACTGCCGCGACCGGCTTGCAGCCTTGGTCGAGACAGGAGAACACCTGGCGATCGCCGCACTGGGAACGAAGTTCGGCGTGTCAGGTTATGTCGCTGACTCGGTGCCGCTAGCCATCTATGCCGCCCGCCGTGTTGGCAAACTCGGGTTCCGGGAAGTTCTTGGTTCCGTGATCGCCTGCGGCGGCGACACGGACACCATGGGGGCGATCACGGGACAGATTGCCGGCGCTGCACTTGGCAGGAAGGGCCTGCCCGGGGACTTGGTGGACCGCGTGCCCGGCATAGACGCGATCGCCGAGACCGCCGAGGGCTTCGCCCGGACAGTTCGGCAGATGCGTTAGGCGGGATACACGATTGACGTCAACGGGACAGGACACTACTGTGATCAGATGATTCCGATGTCCGAAAACAGGAGTTCCGCCACCATGCCACCGACGTCCTTCCGCGCCGTGTCGCTCCTGGGTCTTGCCGCTGCCGTGCTCGTGCTGGCAACCACGGGCTGCAGCAGCATGTACTTTGGCACCATGGAGAAACTCGGGTACGCGAAACGCGACCTGCTGGTCAAGCGCGTCAAGAGTGCGCGGAAGTCACAGGAGGAGGCTAAGCAGCAGTTCAAGACCGCGCTGGAGCGGTTCAGCGAGGTGGTCAAGCTCAGCGACACGGAACTCAGTGCGAAGTACGCCAAACTCAAGGCTGAGTACGACCGCAGCGAGACCAAGGCGGGCGAGGTCCGCGACCGCATCGCGGACGTCGAGGACGTGGCCAACGCGCTGTTCAAGGAGTGGAAGGCCGAACTGAAGCAATACAGCAGCAAGGACTTGCGCGCCGCCAGCGAGCGCAAGTACGACGCGACCCGGGCGCGCTACGAACAGTACATCGACGCCATGAAGCGCGCCGAGCAGAAGATCGGTCCCGTGCTCACCTCCCTGCACGACCGGGTACTGTTCCTCAAGCACAACCTGAACGCGCAGGCCATCGCCTCACTGCAGACGGAACTCACATCCGTGCAGACCAACACGGCCAGTCTGGTCCGCGAGATGGAAGCCGCCATCCGCGAAGCCGACGCCTTCCTCCAAACCATCGCGGAATAGCGCGGACAGCGTGCAGTGGCTCGGAGCGTCTGGCGCCGAAGCGGGGTGCGCCGACCGACAACCGATTGCCGGCGCCTCTGGCGACGCCGGGCAGCAGGACCACAACACCCAGGCAAAGGGAAAGAACCGCACGCGTCAAGAACCGTCGTTCCATGACTTGAGTCTCCTCACATTTGAGCATCGAACGGCGGCGGTGTTTCGGCGCCCGGCCCGGGGCCTGCCGTGGCCGACCGCCATCCACAGCACAGAACGGACCGCTCAGTGGAATATTGCCTCGTCCAAGGCAGGAAGGCAAGTGCAGCAGCCTGCGAACGGCGGCGCCACGGCACGAACGTGTGGGCACGGCGGCGAGTCGGGGCTATGTTCCTCGGCGGACACGACCGATGTGCGATCGATCGTCACCGCAGGAAAGGTTGAGACATGGACCGGACGATTTTCGCCAACCCGCCGAACGAGTATCGGCCGGCCCCGTTCTGGTCGGTAAACGACGCGCTCGACCCCGAGGAACTGCGCCGGCAGGTGCGCGAGTTCGACCGTGTCGGCTACGGCGGCTGGTTCTTCCACCCCCGCGTCGGGATCGCCACCAAGTATCTGTCGAAAGAGTGGATGGACGCGTTCGGGGCCGCGCTCGACGAGGGCAGGCGCCTCAAACAGCTCTGCTGGATCTACGACGAGGACAGCTACCCGTCGGGGTTCGCCGGCGGCATCGTGCTGCGCGAGCACCCGGAGTATTATGGCCGCGCCATCCGCATGTTCCAGGGTGAGCCGCCCGCCGACTGCCGCGTGCTGGCCCGGTTCGCCGTCCGCGCCGCGGGCGCCGAACTGCGGAGTTCGCGGCGCCTCAACGACGGCGAAGCACCGGCGGCCGAGGAGCAGCTCCTCATCTTCGCCATGCAGCCGTTCCCAACCAGCGGCTGGTTCAACGGCGGCACCTACGTTGACATGCTCAACCCCGACGCGGTGGACGCCTTCCTGCGCAGCACGCACGACCAGTACGCGGCCCAGTTCCAGTTCGAGTTCGGCAAGAGCATTCCCGGCGTGTTTACCGACGAGCCGCACATCGCGCCGTCCGTCGGCCCGTTCGCTGTGACCTGGACCGAAACCCTCGAGGCCGAGTTCAACAGCCAGCACGGCTACTCGCTCTACGACCGGTTGCCCGAACTGTTCTTCCGCGGTGCGCACTCCGCAAGCGTCCGCATCGACTACTGGGTGACCGTGTCGCGCCGGTTCAAGACCGCCTGCATCCAGCGCATGGCCGACTGGTGCGACACGCACGGCCTGGTGCTGACCGGGCACTGCTGGGAACACGAGTTCCCGCTGTGCGCGCACGCCGGCACCTTCAATTACGCCGAAGCCCCCATGCAGTGGCCCGGCATCGACCTGCTCGCCGGCAACGTCGACAAGGGCCGCATCCCGGGGCGGCTGCAGCCCCAGGCCGGCCGCATCGGCGTCGTCAAAGCCGTCAGCGGACTGCACCACCAGTTCGGGCGCCAGCGCATCATGAGCGAGACCTACGGCGGCGGCGGCTGGGACATGACCTTCCGCGACTTCAAGGAACTGCTGGACTGGGAGTGCGTGCTGGGCGTGAACTACGTCGTGCCGCACCTCTCGCACTACAGCCTGCGCGGCTGCCGCAAACGCGACTACCCGCCGGTGTTCCTCGACTACTCGCCGTGGTGGCCGGAGCTGCGGTTCATCAACGACTACACCGCGCGGCTCTGTTACGCACTGACCCGCGGCACGCCCAAAGTCGACATCGCTGTGCTCCAGCCGCTGGCCTTCTCCTGGAACGCCTGCCCGAACCGACCGGAGGAGACCGCGGCCATCAACCGCACCGCGCTGCTCTTCGAAGCGCTGCTCAAGGAACTGTCCGGCGCGCAGTGGGAGTACGACCTGGTCGACGAACTGAACCTGGCGGAGAACGGCGGCACGGACGGCGCTTCGCTCAAGGTCGGCAAGGCCGCGTACCGCGTGCTGATCGTACCGGCGGTGGACATGCTCTACAGCGGCGCACTCGAGGTCATCTGCCGGTTCAGCGCCAACCGCGGCCGCATCCTCTGGGTCACCCCGGCGCCGCAGACGATCGACGGAGAAAAGGGCGCCTTGCTCGACGGCATGTACCGCGCCGCCAGCAGCGAGTGGGTGGCACTCGAAGCGGCGGCCCTTTCCCAGGCACTCACGCGCCATACGGTTCGTTCGCTGGTGGCCGAACCGGTCGACGGCGAACCCGCCCTCCCAATCTACGTGCAGACACGCCGCCTCGGCGGTGACGCCGCCGCCTCGTTCTGGGTCAATACATCGAAGCTGAGCGGCAACGTCCGGTTCCAGCACCCGGGATCCGTGAACGTCGAGAAGTGGGACCTGCTGTCCGGCAAAGTGACGCCCGTGTCGTCGGAGTCGGCCGCAGGCGTGACGTCGTGGACCGCGCGTGTCGAGCCCGGCGAGTCGCAACTGCTGCTCTTCCAGAACCGCGCCTCGGCGTCGGACACCGCCATCACCATGCTGCCCCGCAAAACCACGACGCCCGACGCCCTGGCCCTGAGGCCAACCTGGGACTGTCGGCTCGTGACACCCAACATCCTGGTGCTCGATACGCCCTCGTACCGGGTCGCGGCTGAGGCGTGGTCCGAACCCAAGGCCACCTGGCTCGCGCTCAAGGAACTGCGCGAGCGCTTCGGCATGAAGGACGAACCCGAAATCCGCCAGAACCGGGCGCGACGTTTCTACGATATCTGGGCCAACCCGAAGGCGTTCGAAACCGTGGAACTGCGCTACACGGTGTGGTGCCCAAAGGGCACACCGCCACCGCGCGACGCAAAGTTCGTCGTCGAGAGCGGCAAACGCTTCCAGATCCGCGTCAACGACCAGACGGTCCCCGGTCCGGACGGGCGGTGGCTGGACCCGAGTTTCACCACCTTCCCCATCGGCAACCTGCTGCGTCCGGGCGCCAACGAGGTGGTGCTGAGCACGATGTTCGCCGAGGACTCGGAACTGGAAACGGTCTACGTCATCGGCTCGTTCGGCGTCTGGCGCCGCGGTCCGGTCGAGTTCGAACTCGGCCAGGTCCCGAAACTGCTCCGCTCCGGGACCTGGGTCGAGCAGGGCCTGCCGTTCTTCTCCGGCCGCCTGCGCATCCGCCAGGAAGTGCGGCTGCCGCGCCTTGGCGCGAGCTGGCGCCTGGTCGCCGCCAGCCTGCCTCTGCCGCTGGCCACCGTCTACGCCAACGGTGTGCGTGCCGGACACCTGCTCTGGCCGCCGTTTACGGTCGACCTGCCGGACATCAAAGGCGACCGCGCCCTGATCGAACTCGAGTGCATCTCCGGCATGAAGAACACCCTCGGCCCGCTCAATTGGGACCCGGCCTGGATGGAACAACCCATGACCGGCCCCGGCCACTGGATGAGCGCGGCTGGCGGCTGGCAGCACGAAGTGCACCTGCACCCCGAAGGCATCCCCACCGGCCTGCGCCTCGAAGCGCGGTAAGCCGCGGCACGGGCAGTGGCACGGGCAGTGGCGCGGGCAGTGGCGCGGGACCTCCGGGACCGCAGCAGGGTACTCGGGTCCGTCCCGGACCGAGTTCCTCGGCCGGGGACCGGCCCGAGTACCCTGCTTCGGCCCGGGACGGTCCGAGCCACTGTTACCCCGCTTCGGCGCGAGACGCGCCGCACCGCCGTACCCCGCACGCTCGCTGAAGACTCGCGCCCACTTCCGTGTGAACGCGGCACTCAGGCCGCGCCCGCATCGTCGGCCAGAGTCCCGGCTTCAGCCGGAAGCCTGCGCCCGCGCTTCAGCCGGGCGCGTAACGCGTTGCCTCACGCAACAACCCCATGCCATCGTCAGCCTCGCCACGCCGCCCCGCTCACTCGTATTCGACGGCCAGCGTGCCGTTGCCAGGCACACGGATGCGGACCAGGTCGCCCTCGAACCACCACGTACCCGGAGCGTCCTCCGCCGCTTCGCGCAGCGGCGCCGCGTCCAACCGGACGGCGCGCGGCTTGCGGCCGCCCAGCAGCAGTTCGCCGTGCGCCGCGGCACCGACGCGCACCGTGACGGTCCGCGACGCGCGGTCATACTCCGGCGCACTCAGTTCCAGTCCGCGCCAGTCCGCGATCCAAGCCGGGTCGTCGCGCGTTTCCAACAGCGCTGCCGCGTACTCCTGGCAGCCGTCGTACCGGCCATAGAAGCCTTTCAGGTACTTGGGAATAAGGTCCGCGGCCAGGAGCGGCGAGAGTTGCGAACGCAGCGCGTCCGTCGACAGGTGCGGATCCCGCAACATGAACAGCATCGCCTCGTAGAGCGTGATACCGCCCGACGGCGAGTGGCGCGTATTCATCCCCTCGCAGCCTTTCGCCTCACGCCATTCCGGGAACAGCCTGAGGTAGGCATCGAGAAACTGGTGCGTGGCGTCGGGCATGAGCGTGAAGAACAGGTCCGGGCACTCGTAGCAGACACCCTCGGCCACGAGGCTGTAGAGGCTGTTGCGCTGCACGACCGGGTTCTCACCGCGGAGCCAGTCCGCAGGATAGATGTTGCGTCCGTCCCGCTGCGGCTCAGGGACCTTGTAGCCGCTGTCCTGCTCGACAAAGCAGTGGTTGGCGATCCACGGTTTGGCGTCGTAGAACCGCGCCAGGTACAGGCCGCCGTTGAACATGGCCACGCGCAGCGCCGCGTGCTTGGCCAGCAGGTACAGGCCGTCTTGGTGTTCGGCGTCTTTTCGCAGGTGCCACGCCAGGGAGATATAGGCGAGATAACCGGGGTAGGAACTGGGATCCGTCCAGCGCATGCCGCCCTCGCAACCGGACACGGACAGCAGCGCCCAGTCCTGCAGCAGTTCGAACAGGCCGTGCATTCCCTCGACCGTGCGCCAGTTCCGCTCGGCCACATCCCAGCCGCCGCTGAGTTGCGCCGTCTGGCGCACGCCATCGAGACCAAAGCCATTGCCCCACTCCACATCGGTGAACCAGCCGTCACCGCGGGTGATGCGCTCGCCTTTCTGGCGGATGTTCGGCTGCGTGTAGGACAGGATGTACTCCTTGCCGGAAAAGGGCTCCTGGCGCGGGAACCAGATCGGCCGGGTGAGCTTGCCCATATCGGCCGGGGTCTGCTGAATGCTACGGAACAGTTCGGTCTCGGCAAACCGTTCCTGGTCATCGAGCAGGTCCGGCAGAATATCGCCCGCGTTCAACCGCAGGTTGGCCGCGGCGTCTTCCGACAGGTACGGCCACGTGACGAACCAGTTCCCGAACAACGACGCAACGTCCACGCAACTCCGGTCGATCCGCGACCACAACCCGGGATGGAACTCCGATGGCAGCGGTCGGTTGCCGTCCGGGCGCCCGATGCGGAACTTCTCTGCCACCTGACGCCTGAGTTCCGAGTCCTTCGGCGGGATCGGAACACGCGGCAGGTACGGCGGCAGCGGCAACTGGTAAGACGAACGGCAGCGACCGGCGACCACACGCATCTGGCCGTACCGCGTTTCAAAGACAGGCGCCGCGTCGGCGGCATCCAGGAACCGGACTTGGTCGCAGGTCATGGCGGCCAGGCTCAGCGCCGGTGGGTACGGCGCGGTCTTGATCGGCGTCGAGTGCCACGCATCCTCAAGGATCCGGGGCACGAACGTCTGTTCGATCGTCACCGTTCCGGCCGCGCGATCGATGGCGTAGCGCTCGCTGGCGTCCGTTACAAACGCCAGCAACGCCTTGGACCAGAAGACGCAGCGGGACCGGATCTTCGCGCGCAGCGTAGCGTCCCGGGTCTCGCCCGCGTCGAAGGCGCGCATCCCGGAGGGGGTGCACAGGATGACATGGCCCACGCCCTCGGGGAATTCGAGAACCAGTGCCGCCGCTCGTCCCGCCTCGGCTTCCAGCCGGATCCGCGACGGCGACCGCTTCAGGACCAGCAGCAGCGGCACGTCCGGGAACGTGTCGGCACCGGTGAGCAACAGCCAGTTGTCGCTCAACGCCCCGTCGCGGGTTGCGTCGTAGACCATTCCCTCCGTGCCGGTGAGCGCGGCCGTGCGCACGGTTCCGGCAACGCTGAAGTCCAGTTCGCCATAGCGCGAGGGTCCGTCGCTGGCCAGCCGGAACACCTTGTCGTCCGTTTCAACGAGAATGCCCGGCGACACCATGCTGTAGCTGACCACATAGCGGAACCGGTCGCCCTGCTTCCGGCCGAACCCGTCCCCCGTCGCCTCGAAGTCGGACGTCCACTTCACGGAAATCCAGTTGGCCTGGCACTCGTCCCGGAGCCGCTGCGGCCATTCGGACGGCGGCAGTTCCTTGTCGTTCTTCGCCAGCGGCGGCTGGAACGAAACCGCCCACGGTTTGCCCGTCCTGCTCCGCGGGTGTCCGGCCAGGTAGTTCTTCTCCACCACGCCGAACCGGTTGTACGTGACGTCCAGCAGCCCGTCTCCCTTGACGTAGCCGAACCGCCCGATCCCCGTGATGCCCGCGCCGACCCCGGGCCGCCACTCGGCAGCGGGTCCGGCAGGCGCCGTGGCGCAGAACACGCTTGCCGCGATCGCAACCATCGGGACCACTCGGCTCATGGCGCCGTCCTTTCGCTCTCATTTCTGCCGTCCAGCGAAGCAGCCGTGAGGCGCACAGCAACCACATGTAACACGGGCGCCACAGTTCGCTGCCTGGGTTGTAGCGTCGGCCCTGCGGGCCGATTCCCTGCATCCCGCAAACGCCTCCCGTCAGTTCACGTTCGGGTTGCAGCGGAACAGCTCCGCGTCCGGCGGTTCCCTGAACCAACGCACGTGATAGTCGCAGTACGTGAAGTTGGCCCCACGCGCGTGACGGTCGTGCAGCCTTCCGGCGGCGTTGCGCCAGAACCACGTGCTGTACTTGTTGTGCGGCACGGTGGCCACGTAACCGGTGAAGTCGTTGCCGCTGCCGGCAACGTTGATGTCGGTGGTATCCGTCATCAAGATCTTTGCCGCCGGATCGACGACGCCGCGGAAGCTGCGCATGCCGATGTCCAGCCGACCGGTGACGTGGGAATTCACACCGTAGTTGCCCCAGTAGTTCCGAGATGCGACCCACGCCAACGGAAACGACACACCCTTGCCGCTCGGACAGTTCCACACCTCCGGCGAGAGGTCGAACGGACCGTCCCGGCGCAACTCCACATAGCCCGCGAGGTATTCGCCCCAGAGGTTGCCGTCGTAGTACCATTCGTCGTTGTCGGCGAGGTAGTACTGCGTGGCCAGCCCCGTCTGCTTCAGGTTGCTGACGCAGGTGGCGCCGTGGGCCTTCTGCTTCGCCCCGGCGAGGGCGGGCAGCAGCAGGCTGGCAAGTGTGGCGATGATGGCAATGACGACCAGCAATTCGACCAGTGTAAAGGTACGCCTCCGAGGCCGGTCGGAAGGCTTGATCGGGGTGGGGCGTGTCATGCGCAGGTGCATAGTGAACTCCTGTTCCTCCGTAACGACTCCCCACACTCGGGGGAGACCTGAGTCGTCAGCGCTGCCCTATTTCCCAAATCGGATGGCATCACCTTCGCCGAGGTCGGCGTGGCTGCCGTCCATTTTCGGCCTGACCGGCCTGCCGTTGAACTCCGCGGAGCCGAAGAAGTCGATCTTGGTCACGCCTTTGGCGGGATTGTTCGAATCGGCGCCCTCGCACACGGGACCGGCGGTAAAGCTGCCATCGGGCTGCTTCACGATCCGGCGTATCTGGTGCCGCATGAGCGCCGGGGCGCGCCCTTTGATCTCCACCAAAGCCAGACGACTGCCGCCGCAGTTCACGACGCCGAATTCCGTCCCGCCGAGAACGTCGCCAAGCTCGTAGGTCGCGCACTGCCCATCCCGCAACGTCTGGCGCTCGCCGAAGCGCTTGCCGCCGAACTCGACCTCGATGTCTCGCGTCCAGTCGCGGCCGGACGGGTTGTCGTCGGAGCGCCCGCCCGTCGGGACGGTGTAGAAGCCCTCGGTCGTGTAGACGAAGACGCTGGCGAATATCTCTTCCGGGGCCGCGACCCGGTCGGGAGTCGTGAGACAGATCCGGACCTGTGTGGACTCGCGCGTTCGGGGCTGCTTCTCGACGATCCACTGGTCCTCCTTTCCGCGCGGCCCGGGTGTCCAGATCCACGTCTTCGTGCTGCGGTTCCAGCCGACGCCCAGGCCTTGGTAGATGTAGTGCGCGTTTTGGCGGCCCGACATCGTCATCTTCCGCACGTACCGGCCTTCGATGGAGCCGTCGGTGTTCAGGGTCTCGACCACCACCCAGACGCGACGGCCCTTCTCGCCCTTGGCGATCGCCAGCACATCGTACATGTATTCGCCCATGTCCCATTCACCCGTGCCGGTGTTCCAACGCTCCGTCTTGCCTTTCTCGGCCAGGTCCATCGTGATCGTGGCCAGCACGGCAGGTTCCGCCTCCGAACCCTCGGCTTTGGCGACGCTCAATTTGAGCATCTTCGGGATATCGAGCGGGTTCGGTTCCGCCATCGGTTCGAGACGGACACCGTCTCCGGCGGCAAATGGCATGCCCGGTTCGGCAAACACCGGGTTGGGCAACATCTGCTCGCGCTCCACGCCCCAGACGCGCAGTTGCGTGTCCTGCATCTGAATCGCCGGCGCATAGTGGCGGCTCCCGGCGGTCATGACATACGGCAGCGAGAAGGACGTTGGCGCGCTCGGGTCATACGAGCTCTCGAACGCCTCATGGTGTACCAGCACGGCACTGCCATCCGGCGTCGGCCGGTCAAGGAACCGCATGTAGACCCTGATCCCGTCCCGGTTCACCGCCGTCAACGCGTATGCGCCGATCTCGTGCATCTCGTCGTCCGCCTTGCGCCCCTTCGGGATCCCCGAGACCAGGTCCACGGCCAGGGCCAGCGCATTGCCGATGCGATCGAAGGGCTTCTGCTCCGGCTCCGGCGCATAGTGGTAGTGCCCGTACAGGATCAGGCGCACCTGCGGGTTCGCCTTCACAATCTCGTCCCACTTGCCCAGGTTGTCCCACTTGTTGCCCTTTTCGAACACAATGCGGTGCGTGAAGATGACCGTCGTACGGTCCCGGTTCTCTTCGAGGTCCTTTCGGAACCACTCCAGGTAGAACGACGGCACCGGTTGACACTTGAACCCGCCGATGACCACGAAATGAATGCCCTGATACGTCATGCTCCACCAGTACGGCAGGCCGCTCCAGGCTTCGGTCGGAGGCATTTCGGTCAGCATCATGTTGAACGGGTGTTCCTGATGCCAGCCCACCGTCCCGGTTCGGCGCCGCGCGGCAGGCACCTGCACGGCCGACTTGGTGTAGGGCAGGTTCTCGTCGCACCAGATGTAGCCCCACTCCTCGAAACATTCGTGATCGCCGAACCCGTGCAGTACCGGACGCCGCGCATTCTTCGCCTCACGCAAGCCGTTGTGAAACCCGACCACGTCACCGCAAAGGGCGACAAAATCCGCGCCGACCTTCGGCAGGTCGGCATAGATCCGCTGCATGTCTGCCTCTTTGACGCGGTCCGAGTGCAGGTCGCCCTGGACACCGAACACCACGCTGTCGTCCATCTGCTTACGCCAGGCCGGGCCGGTATCCACCAGTTCGTCCGCCGCCGGGAAGGAATAGCTCTTCGGTTCCATGGGTTTCTCCGCGCCGTAACCTGTCGTCCACACGCACACCGTCAACACGGCCGCAGCCGCCACCGGACCATACGGGAGTCGCATGATTTCGCCTCCTGCCGTTCAGAGACAAAGACTAGAGACAAAGACCGGAGACAAAGACTGGAGACAAAGACTGGAGGCAAAGACTGGAGACAAAGAGCTGGAGACAAAGACCTAAATTTCAGTCTCTCCATCTTCGTCTCTCCGTCCAGTCCGTTTCTCCGCTTCCATGCCAAGTTTGGCACTACCTTCACGCCGTCTTCACGCTCAGCAACCGCTCGGCATCGAGATAGACGACGCCCGGCTCCACGATCAACCGCGCCGGCGCCTTGTCGCCCTGCAGCAAACGCGCCACCAGGCCGGCCAGGCGTTCGCCCAGTTCGCCACGCCGCAAGTCCAAAGCCCACATCGATCGGCCGACCGACTGCAGCAACGGCAGTTCGCCCGCGGCGGCCACCTCCACAGCTTCCGGCGACAGACCTCGCGCCGACAATACCGCATGGACCGACAATGCAATCTTGCTCGATGGCGCGACCACGCCGTCCGGTCCGGGGCGGCCTGCAAACAGCGAGTTCAGAGCGGCAAAAACGCTCGCATCGTCCTGAAAGAACGGCCCCTCCACCACCCGCTCGCCAACTCCGCTCGCCACTGCCGCACTCCGCAGCCCCGCACACGCGGGATGCGCCGGATCGACCAGTACCGCAATGCGCCGGCGCGTGCGGCACAACATCGTAATGAGACGCTGGAAGCCTGACTCATAGTCAATCGTTGCCAGCGACGCCCGGCCGGCCAACTCCGGAATCACACGATCAAGAATCACCAACGGCGCACTCGCATCGGCCACCTTCACCAGCGCCGCCACGTCCGGCTCGGTCAGCCGGTAGGGCGGAAACACAACCACCGCATCGCTCTCTGCCGCGGCATCGGCAAGGTCCTCGGCAAACGCCGCCGCCTCCAGCCACACATAGTGGTGCGTCCGCAGCGAGATACCCAGCTTCCGCAACCCCGTGTGCAGACTCTCGTGCATCGCCACCCACGAGGCCGAAGGGTACGGACAGACCACGCCAACTCGCCGACACCGCTGCGTTACAAACGTGCCCAATCCCTGACGCTTGACCAGCAACCCCTCGCGACACAACTCCTCAACCGCCTTGCGTACCGTCGTGATGCTGACCCGGAAGGAGCGAATCATCGCGTGTTCGGTCGGAATCTGCTCCCCGGCGCCGTACCGACCGGACGCAATCGCGTTGCGCAGTCGCCGCATCACCGTCGCGTACCGCGGAGATCGGGGTGCCGTGGAAACCTTGCCTGCCATAGTGCCCTGTCCTAAGATCTGGATTGTCCGTGAACCGCGGCCCGTCCTCAGCATCATCCGGGAGCGCCGCGTTCAAACGCCCCGACATTATCATAGTTATGTTGAAGTCATAAGATAACTATTAATGAGCCGCCTGTCAAGCACCATACCGCTCGGCATTTTCGGCAGACTGTAGTCCGCCGCGGCGGATCAGCCACCTGTGGAGTGCGGGGGCAGAGTCCTGCGGCACATCAGGACGGCGACGCCGCTCTGGCTGAGACGCATTGCCCGCGCAACGAACTCCAGCCAAAGCGGCGTCGCCGGGCGCTCACTCGCCCTCTGCCGCCGCACTCCACATGCCGCTGTCGATGGCCACGATTCGCCGCGATACCGACACGTCGTCCATCCGCGTGCCCGTATCCCTCGCCATCACGCTGCGTCCGTTGCCAAGCCACCAAGACGCGGTATGTTGCACAACGGAATCTTTTCGGCCGCGCCGAGACTCTCATGCCACGGCGTGACGAAGGGCACTTGCCATGGGGTGCGTGCGACGGAGCTGCGACAGTCTTTGACCACATTGCCTGACATCCGAGTGTACCTGACCGCGGCGCTGTGCGGACTGATCGCCGTGGTGGCGGCCGCTCGCCTGGGTGCCGACGAGGTCTGCCTGACGCAGGAACTCGGCGAGGTATCGGCACTGGCGCCGTTCCACTGCGCGGTGCCGCTGAAGAACGACAGTGCCGAGCCGTTCAAGGTGAACCGGGTCCGCACCTCCTGCCCATGCGTGTACGTGCTCGAGTACCCGGCGGAACTCGGACCGCGCGAGGCGGGTACCGTGCACTTGGCCGTGTTTCCGCAGAAGGAGGGGGATTTCAATCTCAAGGTCTGGTTCGAGACCTCCGCCGCCGCGACGCCGCTGCTGGCCATCCTGCTGCACGGGATCGTCACGGGCACGCCACCGCCGGGCCTGACGCGGTTCCTCTCGGTGCTCGATCCACCACTGCTCACCACGCCGGTGTGCAAACAGCCAACCGACGACCTGACCGGCGCGGCCCAGGCAATGCAAGACCACGCACCGGCGTCGCGATTCGTCGTGGTCGACGTGCGGCCCGAGGCGGAGTTCAGCGCCGCGTGCATTCCGGGCAGTGTCAACCGCCCCGCCTACGCGCTGAGCGCCAGCCCGCTGCCGAAGGACCGCGACGTGCTGCTGGTCGATTCCGGCTGGCCGAACCCGCGGCTCATTCGCGAGTGCCGGAAGCTGCGCGACACACACCTGGCAGCGTCTGCAACGATCCTGGCGGGCGGCCTGAATGCCTGGGAGCGGGCGGGCGGGCGCCTCCAAGGCTCCGCCGTCATGCCGGCCAACCTGCGCCGCATCCCGCCGGCCAACTTCTACACCGCACGGCGGTTCGACGGCTGGCAGGTGCTGGACATCAGCGGCACTGCCGAGCCCTTGCCCGCGTTCCTGTTTCCCGGCCGACAGACCGTGAAGACGACGGACGTGGCGGAGAGTCTGCGCGCCCTCGCCGAGGCGGCCCGCCAGACACCTCGCGGCCTGACGTGGGTCCTGGTCGTCGACGAACGCGGCGAATCCGGCGACCTGCCGGCGCGTATCGAGGCGCCGGCGGGGACGGTCGTGTTCTTCCTCGACGGCGGCTGGCGCGCGTTCGAGAAGTACCTGCAGGAACAAACGGCGATGCACCACAAAGGCACGGTGCGAACCACGCAGCCGCAACAACCCTGCGAGGGCTGCAAATGATGCGGACGAGTGTTCAGTGTTCAGTGTTCAGTGTTCGGGCCGGACCGGCAACCAGGGGAAGAACCAGTGCCCTGCCCGAGCGACGAGGGTCGACAGCGGCGAGCAGTGGCGCGGAACCTCCGGGGCCGCGGCAGGGTGCTCGGGGCCGTCCCGGCCCGAGGTCCTCGGCCGGGGACCGGCCGGCGCACTCCGCTTCGACGCGTGACGCGTCGAGCCACCGCGCGCTCGATCGCACCCCCGCCTGGCTGCGCCTGCTGCCCGGACTGCTCCTTCTCGGCAGTCTGGCGCTGCAGGCTGCCGACACGCGGTTCGTGTGCCGCGTCCCGGATCCACGGTTCGCGGAGGTCCGACACGTGCGCTACAGCTTCACGGTTGAGAACACGCGTGGGCAACCCGGCGGCAAGGCCAGCCTGTGGGTCTTCGCCCCGGCGGTCGAGACGGCCGTGCAGCACTGCCTGGACATCGAGACCTCCGACCCGGCGGAACTGCTCTTCGACGATATGGGCAACCAAGTGCTGCGGTTCGACTTCGAAGCCCTGCCGCCGTACGGCGCGCGCATCTTCCGGGTCCGGGCGAATGTCGCCTACGCCACGGCCCCGATCGAGGTGCCGGCAGCCCAAGCCAAACGCTTCCTTGGCCCCGAGCCGCTCATCGAAGCCGATCATGCCGACATCGTGGCTCTGGCCAAGACCCAGCGCCGCGCCACCGCCGCCGCCACGGCCGCCGCGACCTGCGAGTGGATCGTCGCCAACCTCGCCGACCCCGGCTACACCGCCGAGGACAAAGGCGCACTGGCCGCACTCCAAGGCAAGGCGGGCGATTGCTCGGAACAGGCTTACCTCTTCGTCGCGCTCTGCCGCGCCAACGTCATCCCCGCCCGGTACCTGGGCGGCTGCGTGCTGGAACAGAGCCGTGTGCTGAAACCGTTCCAGTTCCACAATTGGGCTGAGTTCCACGACGGCACCACCTGGCGGATTGCCGACCCGAACCTGCGCCTGTTCATGGACGGCGACACCTCCTACCTGACCCTCCGGATCAAGCCCCCCGACACCGCCAAGGACCCGCTCCAGGGCGCGCACCGGTTCCGCCTCGACGGCGACGGACTGCAGGCGCGAATGGATGCGGAGTGAGCCACGCCCGTCGTTCGCGGGCCTGCACAGGGCTGTTTCAAGATCTGGCGCCGCGTCTCGGAAGGCCACGCCTCCGCGCACACC
>MHBL01000095.1 GCA_001803235.1 Lentisphaerae bacterium RIFOXYA12_64_32 | reverse complement strand
CTGCCGCCGACGCAAGAGGTCGCATGTTGGGGTGGCCCGCCACTCGACCTCGCGCCCCGACCGCCACCCAGCACCTGTCCCGGGAGGCTTGACGCGGCAGGAACCGCCGGGCCGTCCGATCACCCCATCCCGCCCCCGAACCGAGCATCTGCGCTCAAAAAGGGTCGGCCTGTGCGGGTGAATCCAACCCCCGCTGGCCGACGCCCGCAAACGGACAGGTACCGGGAACGGCGTCGCTCGTAGTGGTGTCGCAGTCCCGGCGGCGCCCCCGCCGGGCAAGACACCATCCCCTCCCTCGCCGCCACAACACGCCCGGCTTCGTTCAGAAACTTCGCCGTGACACGCCAGATGGGCTCTTGACGCTCCACTTCGTTCCGTGCACCGCGAGCCCACTACGAACGGGCGTATCCTGTTGTCGATGGCGGGGGCCTTTCACTCTCAGAATTTGCCCGCACAGGTCGAAAAAGGCAGGTTTGCTAGCCGATCGTCCTCCACCATGGCCCTTCACTGCGCCTTCCCCAGCCGTTGCCGGGCAGAAGTGGCGGCGTTGCGGAGCCGGACGTCGGGGCTCTGGCTCAGTTGCTCGAGCCCCGGCAGATCGGACGCATCCCCGAGTGTGCCGATAGCGGCGATGGCCGACATCTTCAGGCACGCGCCGCTGTTGCCTCTCACAATCTCCTGCGCCAGAGCCAGCGCGGGTTGGTGGCCGAGCCCGACACAGACCTGCAACGCCGTAACCCGCACCGATTCACAGACCTGGCCATCCACGGCCAGATCGTAGGCGCGACGCGCCAGCCGGTCCTTGTCGATGTCGCCCTGACTCACGTTGTCGCGCAACGCGATCAAGGCCGTGCCCGCGACCTGCGTGTCCGTCTCGCCCGTAGCCTGCCAGAGCGTGTCACGAATCCGCGCTCGCTCGTCGCCGCCCGTCCGCCGATACCATCGCCCCAGGAACTGCGCGCAGAAATCGCGCCACAGCGTGTCGTGCGTCCTGTCGGTGAACATGCTGACCAGGCGTTGTCCAAACTCCCGTGGCGGCCTGGTCTGGTTCAGCATCGCGTTGGCGACGTCGTTCTTGGTTAGGGCCAGCTTGGACACCGGCAACGGATCATCACCCGCCTTGCGGTCCATAAACGCGTACAGGGCCTCGATCTCGGCCGGCTGCAGGTCCGCACCGAGCGCCTGCGCCGCCCTCAGCCGTGCCTTGAGATCGGTCGCATCCCCGTCACGCCCGAGCACGGCCGCAACCCGGGGCGTCAGAGCCGACGTCTCAGTGTTCGCGGGTGCGGCAGGAGCGGGAGCCGGCGGCGGCGCCTGAGCCCACAACCGCGTCGGAGAGACCATGGCGCACGCCAACGCTGCCAGTCCGAAGGCCTTCAGAGTCCTCACCGAAGCCCTCCTCCTGTCGGCCGACTGCGCAGCCCGCACCCGGTATCAGAGAGCGCAAGGGGAGCTTCAGTTGCTCACCGCACCAGCTCTGCCCCCACCGGCTCCACCGGCTCGCGCCCCTTGCTTAACACGCAAACAGGGCCACTGTTATCGCACCTAAGGCTATTATCTAGTAGCTATCGCAATACAACCATGTTATTGCAGCCGACTTCCACAAGTACGACCCCGTTCGAGCGGCTGCGTGTGAGGCCCGGCGAACGAACGCATAACGGCGCGCCCTTATGTAGTGCCGACGCAGTGCGCCGCCGACAGGGGCGACGGGCACGGTCACGCCCACGCGCCACGCACCAGCGAGCGTTCGGCGGGCCGTCCGGAAATCCGAATCCCACGCCTTCGGACCGGACAAACGGGCTCAAGAAAGTAGGTGCGACACGGTCGGGACTGTCATTGCGGTCTCAACTGCAAGTACGTGGTCATGGTCCGCTCAACTGCCCAAGGATCAGATAGTGGTAGTACCATAGAGAACGAGACGAAAACCTGGAGCAGCAGACACACCGTAAGCAAGACCGCCCACTGTCCGGTTACATCCTTCGGTCTCCACCATGCATGCAGCCATACCAACCCCAAGCAAACCAGGAAAGACAGGACACCAACGGAAAGCGAATGCTGCCACAAGAACTGCGTGCACCAAGGGTAGAGATCCATGTGGTGCCCAAGCGGCGACGGGACCTTCTTCGGCACGTTCACGCCCCCGTAACTGACGAAATACACAACGATGCTCCATCCAGTCAGCGAGACTTGTGGAATCCATGCCACAAGAAAGGACGAGACCGCTGCTAGGATCGTCATCAGCAGGAGATGAATTCGCAGCGTCATTGTCCCACCCCATGACCCAAACTGCACGGCCGTCAGCTCCATTCCGGGCGAAGAGTACGGCAATTCGCCTCAGTGGCAGTCCCAGTGCCCTGTGGATGGGAACCATGGAAACGCACCGCGCCACTGGCAAGCCGGTGCTGGCACCATATCCTCCTTGCTCTGCCACGTGCAGGTGTTGGGGTCGCAGTAGAGGTATCTGAGTTTGAGGTAGGAGACTATCGTGTCCGCCCCCGCGCTTGGCGGGTACGGTACTGGATTGTACGACCTCGGCCCGAGGTCCCATCCGGGGAACCAGTTCCATCCGCTTGGGGGGACGGACCCAACGTCGTTGTCCCAACACGTGGTCCAGAGTGGCTCGACTTCGGTGTAACAACCGCCGCCAGTGTTCTTCGGTGGGTGATCGGCCTTGAATCTCACTTGGTACTTATCGCTCAACGAGACTTCTGCTGTGGTCGAGGTCGTCAAATGCGGAATCCCCGGGGTCGAACAAGAACAGCGATCACCCGGAGCGAAAAGCCCCAGCGCATCGCTCCCGTTGACAGGGCTGTTCCTCACGTATCCATAGAGGCCAAGCCCCCCTCTCTCTTCGATTGGATCCCTGTTCCCCCACCTCCCGACTTCCGGCGAGTAGAATCTGTAGCCGTAGTAGTAAAGCCCCGTCTCCCCGTCGAGGAACTTGGTTGAGAACCGGTGTGCGAACTCCGCGGCGTGGGTGCCGGTGGCCACGGTGGTGTTGCCGAACGGGTCGTACTCGTAGTGCGCGGCGATGGAGCTGTCAGACGCGGCGAGATACTCGCTGACGTTGCCGTTGGCGTCGCATAACGCCCAGTATGTTTCGCTGGTCGCCGCATCGCGCACGGCGAGCAGTCCGCCCACGCCGCCGGCGCCTTGCAGGGACTGGCTCAGGTCCAGGCCCCAGGTGTAGGTCTTGAGGGTTACGGCGGGCGTCTGCGTGGCGTCGAGTTCCAGGACTAGGTTCCAGGCGTCGTAGAGGAACTTGGTGTGCGAGGCCAACGTCCAGGTTTCACCGGCGTCGGTGGACGTGTAGGTAAGTTTGGCGACGCGGCGGCTCATGTAATCATAGACGAATACAAGAGCCCGCGAGGACGCGGGCGCTCCAACGATGTGTTCGGCACGCACCAGGCGGTTTTCGGCGTCCCAGGTGAGGGTCCAGTCGCCGGCGGTGGACGGCATAAGCGTCATGTTGCCGTCAAGGTCGTAGGCGGGGTTGGTGAGGCCGGAAATCCCTGTGTATTGGTTCAAGGCGTTGGTGGTGTAGGTGGTCGCGGGGTTGCCGTCGATGGTGTA
>MHBL01000094.1 GCA_001803235.1 Lentisphaerae bacterium RIFOXYA12_64_32 | reverse complement strand
TAGAATCTGACGGCCTGGCGCCACGCCAAACTGCCAAGTTATTCTTGCGCGGACCCTTAGCTGACGCAGCACTGTGACCCGCGCCGCGGTTCTGGTATTCCCGTCCCCGCGCCGCTATCTTCTCCGACTGGACCCGGAACACCTTTGCCGATCGGCCGTGGCCGATGGCTGAGAAACGGCGCCCTGGCCGTCAGCGCAGACAAGAGGAAACACGATGCACCACCTCGCCTGGCATTTCGACTTCCACAGCCACAAGAGCATCCGCATCAACCACGACCCCGACGTGCAGGCCATGGCGGACACGCTCGCAGACGCTGGCGTGGACGAGATCATCACGTTCGCCAAGTGCCACACGGGCTTCGCGTACTACCCCAGCCGCGTCGGCAACCCGCACCCGCGCATGATCGGCGATCCCTTCGGCGATGTCGCCCGCGCCTGCAAGGCCAAGGGCATCCGGGTGCTCGCCTACATCAGCTTCGGCATCGACGGCGAGGCCGGGCGCCGCCACCCCGACTGGGCGCAGGTCGCCGACCCGGCCACGGGCCCGCGCATCACTGAGGACCACTTCGTCTCGACCTGCCCGTACACGCCGTACATCGACGACTTCATGCTGCCCATGATCCAGGAAATCATCGACCAGTACCCCGTCGACGGGTTCTTCTTCGACACCATGGGCGCCATGGGTGTCTGTCACTGCCGCTTCTGCCGGCAGGAGTTCCAGGCGGCGCACGGCCGCGCCATTCCGCTGGGCCCGAGCGACCCGGACTGGGGCACGTACGGGGCGTTCCGACGCGAACGCGCCTGGCGCGTGGTCGCCAAGGTCGGGCAGTACATCCTCGCGCGCGGCCCGACGCTGAAGGTGGGGTTCAACTGGGTCGGCACCTCCCGCTTCCCCGAGCGCATGCCGCACGGCGTGACCTGTCTGACCTGCGACTATTCCACCACCGGCCCGCAATCGCTCCAGGCCTCGTTCCACTCCGCCTACGGCAAGACCTCGGAACTCGCGTGCGACGTCATGTACACCATCATCAATGCCGGCTGGGGCGACTGGGCGCCACGGCCGCTCGCCGGGCTGGAGCAGACGGGTGTGACCATCTGGGCGCACGGCTGCAAGCCGTACCTGGGCGACCGCCTGCACCCCACGAACCGGCTCGATCCCATGAGTGTCCGCGCCATTCGCTTCATGGGCGATGTGCAGCAGCGCGTGGCCAAAGCCTGGCCGGACGACGACGCAGTGCAGCCGAACGAAATCCTCATCGTCACCGGCACCAAGAACCAGTACGGTGCGGATATGCGCGGCTTCGCGGCCGACTACTCTGCGCTGGTCCCGCTCGAGGGCATGCACCGGCTGCTGCTCGACGCCGGCCACGCCATGGCCATCGTGCCGGAAGACCTGCTCGAACGGCACCTGGGCCGCGCGCGGGTGGTCATCCTCTCCGAGAACCGTGCCGTGACAGCCGCTACGGCGCAGGCCCTGCGAGCGTTCGTCGGGGGCGGCGGCCGACTGCTCGTCACCGGTCGTATTCCGCACGTGGACGGCGCGGGATTCGACTGGCTCGGAGTCACGCGCAGCGAGAAGCCGTGGCAGGATCACATCTACCTGCCCCTGTGGCAGCATGACCCCGACAAGAGCCCGGTCCTGGTGCACGGCGCCTTCCACCGGCTCACGCTCCACCCGGACACGGAAACGATCCTGCCGGCCATCCAGCCGTACGACTGCAGCGCGGGCATGCGTTTCGGGCACGCCACGGGCCCGGCCTCGTTCGAACCCAGCGATGCCCCGGCGCTCACCCGGCGTTGCCTCGGCCAGGGCGAAGTCTGGTACCTGGAGGCCCCGATCGGCAGCGACTATCAAGTCAAGGCCAACATTTGGCAGGCGGACTGGCTGCGCGAACTCGTGCAGCGCCTGCTGCCGCAGCCGGCGGCGCGGGTCGTGTCCGAGTCCGGCAGCGTGGAGATCGTGCCGCACATGAGCGCCAAGGCGACCTGGGCGTTCCTGATCAACCACGGCGGCGAGCAATTGTCCTCCAGCCAGCGCACGGCCCGAACGTTTGCCGACGTTCCGCCGTACACGGTTGCCGTCGAGATGCGCATTCCGTCGGGCCTCATGCCGCGGAGCGTGACGGTCGGCAGCCGGCGCGCCGCCTGGACCCAGGACGGCGCCATCCTGCGCCTGTCCCTGACCCTGGACCGCATCTGGACCGTCGTCAAAGCCATCTGGCGCTGAGTTGCACACCACCGCAGTTGCGCGTGACGATGATGCGCGTCCTGACTCGCGCGTGAGCCGCTTCTTGGGAGATACCCCCATGGCGTACGGCGTCAGCGCGCCCCGGGCGGATGCGCCCGATCATGTGTGGGCGTTACTCACTGTTTGTCCGGGGCGTTCTGGCAACGTGGCGGGAGCGGCTCGCTCCCGCGGGTGCCGCGGCGTGCTGGCCCATGCGTGAGACCCCCGTGGCCTTGTGCCACGGGTGAATCGGGTTCGCCCGCCAAACGTGCTCGTGCGCTGTGGTAGCCAATGAACCCGTTCACCTGCCACACAAGGTGGCAGGGGTCTATGCTCCACCCTTAGCTGACGCATCACCCCATGGCAACCCGGGATCTTTGACAATCTGTGCCATGTGCGTCATAGTGTTAGACATGAAGACAGCGAGCGTTAGGATGGTTCAGCATAACCTCGCCAAAGTCCTGAACTGGGTGCAGGAGGGCGAGGAAGTCGAGGTAACACGGCGGCATGTCGTGGTTGCCAAGATCGTGTCGTGTCAGAAGGAGCGGGAGGATGTCCAGCATCCCGATTTCCTCGGGCGGGCGCGGCGCATCTGGGGCAGCCAGCCCAAAGGCATGCCGTTGAGCGCAGCGGTGTGCCGGGACCGGGAGGAGCGGGCGTGAAGCTCTATCTGGACACCAGCGCTCTGGTCTCATTGTACTACCCGGAAGCCTGCTCCGAGCGAGTCGTCGCTCTGGTGGCCAGGTCTCCCGTGCCGTTCTCACAACTTCATGAGCTCGAAGCCAAGAACGCGTTGATGCTGAAGGTCTTAAGAAACGAGGCAAGTCCTGGGGCGGTGCAGCAGACGATCGCTGCCATTGAAGAGGACCTGAAAGCCGGTTCACTGGTGCGGGCAAGGATTGACTGGCCGGAGACGTTTCGCGCGGCGATCGAGCTGGCATCCACACACTCCCGCCATGTGGGGTCGAGGTCGCTTGACGTCCTGCACGTGGCCGTGGCCCAGGCGATCGGAGCCGGGCGATTCGTGTCGCTCGACGACCGGCAGAAAGCGCTGGCCAAGGAAGCGGGCCTGGATCTGGCGGACGTGTGAGCGCCAGCCATGCCGCGTCAGTCGTTCAGCGCGGGCAGCACTCCAGCAGACGCTTGAACCGTTCCGCGACGTTTCTCAGCGTCATGTCATAGTCCGCCCCGCCTCGGACTTCCATCATGAGCACGCCGGAGTAGTGCGCCTTCTCTAGGGCGGCCATGAACGCGGGCCCATCGATGTTGCCGTCGAACGGCAGAGCGTGCAGGTCCTTCAGTCCATCGTTGTCACTGATGTGCAGCGTCATGAGGCGATGCGCAAGGATCGATACGGCCTCGGCGGGGTTGCCGGCAAGGTTGGCATTCGGCGGCAGGTCGAACAGGAATGTCCGGTCCACCAGCAGGCAGGCGCCTATGCGACGTTCGACTCCCCGGGCGCGGACCGCATCACGGCACGCGTTGCAGGGGCAGAACAGCGACGGCCACAGCTCGCCGGCACCCGTTCCCAGGAACAGCAGCTCCACGACGGCACACGCGTCCTACGTCCGCCCTGCGCCGTTGAACTCCCATCCATTGGTCCACGGAACGGCAACCCGGCCGACCCCGGAATCTACAGCCAGCAGTGGCGCCCGTCTATCGCGTTTCCGGTGCCGTCGGTCATCGAACATCGCGGGGAACCAGGCCTCACCTTATGTTGCGCGCAACATAAGGTGAGGCCTGATGAACGGTTCTGCCTGCGGCAGCCGGCAGTACAAATGCGTCTTGGCCGCCGAACCTGGTGGTCGCGGATTGGAGTCGGCCGAAGCCCGACTGCGTAGGCATGGAATGAGTTTCTCTGTCGGTTTGCCCTTCAGTCTCCAATCGGGTATCGTTTTGTCGGCGCAGTCAGAACCACCGTGTTGGTTCGCCAACAGTGAGGGCAAGAGCGGAGATCACATAGCGCCTGTTCCGGTCCCCGCGAGAATCGCCAGCCAGAGGTGCATCCATGACGACCGTGATCTCGACGGCACGTACGGTCCGGGTCCGGCACGGAGCCTTGCGCCGGACGTTCCTGAGACGCGACGGGCTCCTGGTGAACCCACCGGGCGCTGCGGCCGCCGCGCCGGTCCCGTGCATCCAGTTCGCCGGTCTGACCGATGACGCCTGGGGCGGGCAGACGCTGACCTACGAGGGTGCGGGAAAGGAACGTGTGGCGACGGACGAGTTCCTCGGCGCGCACACCCGGGTTGTCCTGCACTTCCATGATCCGCGCCGGAAACTGCTCCTGCGCTGGTGCTTCCGCCTCTTCGACAAGGCCCCCGGCTGGGAGTCATTCATCGAGGCGACGACCCAGTCGTTGCCCATGGGCGACTGGCGCAAGGAGAACCGGGAAGACCGGCTCGACACGCTCCCGTGCGACGTCCGCACGGCCACGCTGCACCTGGCGGACTTCCGCCCGGCCACCGACTACCACAACACGTTCGTGACGCGCTCGGTGCATCGCTACAAGGGGAACGATCCGCTCTACCTCGACGGCAACGTCCTGCGCGTCGAGCAGGCGGACGGGACCGGCATCGTGCTGGTCAAGCTGGGCCCGTCACGCCACGACCGTCGCGAGAAGGTGCAGGCGACGTTCCGGGTCACGCCGTCGGGGGTCACGGTGCTGGGCTGGGGGATCGAGCCGCACGAGTTCGTTCCCGGCCAGATGCTGCGGAGTCACTCCCTGGTCGTCGTTCCGTACTCCGACGGCGAGCCGGGCGCGGTGCGCGCGCTGCGAGCGTTCTTCCGCCGGCGCTGGGCGGCGGCGTTCCGCGCCCCGACGACGATCATGGTGAACCCCTGGGGCGGCGGCGGCCGCTACCTCTACGACCATATGACGGAAAAGTGGGTCATTGAGGAAATCGAAGCCGCCGCGAAGATCGGGGCAACGCACTACCAGATCGACGACGGCTGGCAGGCCGGCGGCACGCTGATTGACATCGCGGTCAAGGGCGCCCTGCCCGACAACGCGTACTGGAAGGTGCACCCGGGCAAATTCCCGCGGTCGCTGACTCCGATTGCCGCGGCGGGACGGAAGAACGGGATCGGCCTCGGCCTGTGGTTCCTGCCCGACCTGAACACCGATTACCGTTCCTGGAAGAGCGAGGCCAGGCTGCTGGCCGACTTCCACGGCCGGTTTGGGATCTCGTACTTCAAGATCGACGGTGTCATGCACCGGACCAAGGCCGCGGAGGACAGCCTCGACGCGCTGCTGCGCGAGGTCCGCCGCCGCACCGGCCACCGCGTGCTGTTCAACCTTGACGTGACGGCGGGGCAGCGACTCGGGTTCTTCCACGCACCCGGCTTCGGGCCCATGTTCCCGGCCAATCGCTATCCCCACTCCCCCGTCGAGGCCGCGAACAAGTACCACCCGCAGAACACGCTCCGCAACTTCTGGCAGTTGGCGCACTTCATTCCGTCGCACCTGATCCAGGTCGAGGTCCCTAACATCCTCTTCGACCCGGCGGAGTTCGCGGACAAGTTCGAGCGCGGGTACAAGCCGGACGACGTGCACGATCCACGCCGGTACGGGCTGGCGTACTGCGCCGCGATCTCGCTGTTCGGCGCGCCGCTGCTGTGGCTGCAGCCCTCGCGCGTGAAACCGGAGGTCGTCGAGGCCTACTCCCAGGTCATGGCGCTGCACCGGGCGCACCGGGACCGGATTGTCGCAGGCGACGTGTTCCCGGTCGGCGACGAACCGAACGGCACGAGCATCACGGGGTTTGCGAGCGTCACGAAGTCCGGCGGTTACGTGGTTGTCTACCGGGAGGTCACGCCGCACTCGAGGACGACGATCCGTATCCCGTTTGCCAAGAACGGCCGCGTGCGGTTGCTGCTTTCCAACACCGAAACGAGCGCCACACTGACCAAGGGCGTTCTCCACGTCCGCCTCAAGCAACCTCGCTCGTTCGGCCTGTACCAGTGGGAGAGGTGATGCGTCAGCGCGCCCGGCCGGCGGACCTGCCGATCATAGGTTGGTGTTACTCGTGCCGGTTCGCGCCGCCGCGGGTCTTGCGCCCGCGGGGCGGTGGGTTGGCGGGGCCGATGGTCGAGGGAATCGAGAGAGTCGATGTAATCGAAGATCCCGAAGAACTCGACGATTCCGACGCTGTTGCCGCCGGTGCCGCGTGTGCGGGGGCCTGGGGGCAGGCCCCCAGCGCCATCTCACCCGGGCAGGATGATGTCGTACCGATAACAGTGCGGCGGCACGCCGCAGGTCTCGTGGCGTCCGACGTCGCCCGGGCATCCGGTCATGAACAGCACCGTGTTTTGGGTCGCGCGGTCTTCGTAGCGTGTCCAGTTCGAGAAGCGGATCGTTTCCGGCTGGCCGGCCGCCGCATCGCGCGTCTCGATCACCGTGACGGTCTCGGGGATGATGCGCAGCGTCTGGAGGTCGACCTCGGCGATCTGCAGCGTGGTGCGGGGATCGCAGCCGCAGGTAGGTGCGTCGAGGATGTTGGTGATGATGTACAGCCGCCCGTTCTTCGGCGAGCAGAACGCGTGCGCCAGGCAGGCGGGGCAGTAGACCTGGCGGCCGTCGCTATAACGCAGCGGTTCGGGTTCGCTCCACGCCTTGCCCTGGTCGGCACTCGTCGTGTAGAACTTGCCACTGGGGATCGCGAGCTTCGCGCCGCGGTGTGTCCGCACCCGCATCGTCATGAACCAGCGTCCGTCCGGCAGAATGGTTACGGACGGCTCGTCGCCGCCGTCGCTCGAGAACTCGGGCTTGACCGTGGCGTAGGACGATAGACTCCAGTCGACGCCGCTGTCGTCCGCGCGCCATTCCCCGACCAGGCAGGCGCTGCGGTGCCGGTACGGCGGCGTTTCGTGCACCCCGAAGAACGGCAGCAGGAACCGGCGTTCATCGACCCAGACCGGCGCGACGGCTTCGACGCCGCCGCTGTTCTGGCCGAACCAGACGCCGGGCGCCCAGTGCGTCGGGTCGTGTTCTGCACCCTGGCAGATCAACTGCTCGGCATCGGACCAGGTGTTGCCGCCGTCGCGTGAGAGTTGCGTCCACAGCAGGCCGGTGGCGCGCGCCGGTGCGCCGCGGTCCCACGGCAGCAACCCGTCCACGGCATGATGGGTCCGGTAGACCCGCAGCAAGGTGTCCGTCGTCGGGTTGAAGATCAGGTTCGGGGCATCGATCTCCAGCTGCCACCGGCCGTGAATCGGCGCGCTGGCGGCCCAGGTCTGCGCGTCGGTCCAGGACACGCCGTTGTCCATGCTGCGCCGGAACAGAGGCGGCCGGGGATGGTACCCGCGCGTGCTCAGGTGCCGTACGGTGAAGTAGTATCCCCGCTGCCCGCCGAACGTGACGGCTTCCATGAGCACGTTTCGCCGTGCGGACACGTACCCGGCCCACCGCACGTGCGCCTCTTCGAGCCCGTCCGGCTGCTCAACATGAACGCTGCGTCGAACCTCGATGGTGTTCATCGCCAGTCCCTCCGGGTGATTCGCCTAGCGCACGATGATCATGACCACGGCCGGGCGGACCTTGCGGACCACGTCTTCGCTGTCCAGTTCCTGCGTTGACACTTTGGCGGTGGCCTCGCGGGCCACATCCTTGAACTGGGCGGCCAGAAGCTCGCGGATGTAGGGGGCCTTGACGGCGTAGTTCACCCCTTGCGCCACTTGGCCGGTCCACTTGAGCATGAACATGTCGCTGATCTTGGCATACACCACCCCCACCAGGTTCCCGCAGGTGTCCAGCAGCGGCCCGCCCGAGTTGCCGGGCTGAACCGGCGTGCTGATCTGGTACTCGCGCTTGCTGTCGTGGAGCCCGGTCATGCTGCCGATGATGCCGGTGGAGACCTTGGGCGCGATCCCCTGTACGCCGGGCATGGGGAAACCGATGGTCATCACGTCCTGGCCCAGTTGCACGTCCGATCCGGACGCGATGGCGACGGGCACGTGCGAGTCGCCGGGGATTTTCAGCACCGCAATGTCCGCCTCCCGGTGAATTCCCAGGAGCTTCGCCTCGACAACATCGTCCACAGTGGCGATCAGGATGGTCTGGGCCTTGTCCACCACGTGGCCGCTGGTCAGGATATGCCCGTGACGAGTCACAATGCATCCGGAACCACACCACTGGGCGCCTTTGAGGGCGCGGCGGACGCGCTTCTCCTGTTCCTTGCGTTTCTCGAGGGCCAGGGCTGCCAGGCGTGCCTTCTCCTTGGCCGCCGCCGCCTCGCGCTGCTGTGTCTGCTGCTGCCGGATCCGCTGCCAGTAGGCTTGCTCTTTCTCCGGCGTGAAACCGAACCGTATCTTCAGGTTCTCGGGGAGGTCGACATAGCGGAGGTGCACAAACGCGCCGTTCGGGTCTTGCAGCACGATTCCCTCGTCCGTCTGCCGCTGGACGACGACGTCCTTGTGCACGCGCCCGTCCCGGGTCCGAATGTCTTCCGCGGCCTGTCCGAAGCAACCCCAGGCCCAGGCCGCCAGCAGGATCAGGCCCCTGAGCTGCCATGCCTTGTTTCCAATCCGTGGCACCATCGTCGGCTTTCCTTCATCGAGCCAGGCGGGCGAATCCAGCCTGGCAGAGACACACGATGCTCGGGCCAGGATACAGCCGAGCGCGCGGTGGCTCGGCGCGTCCCGCGCCGCAGCGGGGTGCGCCGGCCGGTCCCCGGCCGAGGATCTCGGGCCGGGACGGCCCGAGGGCACTCTGCTGCGGTCCCGGAGGTCCCGCGCCACTGCCGCCCGTCACCCGTTGCCGGAACCCGCGCTGAGCGCGCTCAGCAGGCTGACAACGTCCGCGTCGCTCATGGGGCGCGGGTTGGCTTTCATGCTGGCGCTGCGGCAGTTGGCGACGATGTACTCGAACCGGTCGCCGGTCAGCCCGAGCGCACGGAAATCCTCCGGCACGCCCAGTTCGCGCGCCATCCGCGCCACCGCCGCGACGAATTCGTCGGCGCTCGCGGAACCGGTCACGGCCGCCAGTTCCGTGAACTCCGGGCGGCAGGCCGGCAGGTTCCATCGCAGCACGGGCGGCAGGAGGATGGCGCAGGTCAGCCCGTGTGCCAGGCCCAGTGTCAGCCCGAGCGGATGTGCCAGACCGTGCACCGCGCCCAATCCGCTCTGCGAGAACGCCATGCCGGACAGGAGACTGCCCTCGGCCACGGCCGTGCGCGCGGCACGGTCCGTGCCGTCGCGGTACGCGGCCCCGAGGTGGCACATGAGCCGCTGCACGGCAGAGATCGCCAGCGCGCGGGTGACCGCGTTCGCGTGCTTCGAGACGTACGATTCAATGGCCTGGGTCAGTGCGTCCAGACCGCTGGCGGCCGTGAGCGCTGGCGGTTGCGTCACGGTGAGTTCGGCGTCGACGATGGCCGCGAACGGGACCATGTGCGGAGACCGCAACGACGCCTTCACCTTTGCCTCGGTGTCCGTCAGCACGGAATTCTTGGTGATTTCTGCGCCCGTGCCGGCAGTGGTGGGCAGGGCAACGAAGGGCAGTCCCGGGCGTTCGAGCGGCCGCTCACCGCGGAAGTACGCCCCTGCCGGGACCGGCAGGGGCGCCAGGATGGCGGCGGCCTTGGCGGCGTCGATGACACTGCCGCCGCCGACCGCGACCAGCGCTTCGGCGCGTGTGTCCCGGGCCATCTGTGCGATTCGGTCCACCGTCGCCAGGGACGGGTCATGCTCGACCTCGCTGAACCGCCCGGCCAGTTCGCCGCCGCACAGGGCGGCGAACTCGTCCACCTGTCCGGTGCGCGTCAGGCTGCGAATGCTCACCAGCAGCGCGCGTGGGAGGCGGCCGTTGCCGAGGCGCTTCAAGACGTCGGTGAGCTCGTGGCGGGCACCCCAGCCGAAGCGGATCACCGGCGGGTACAGCAGGGTGTACTCAGGTGGCCGTGTCATGGGCGGTCAATTTCTCCAAGGCGATCTCTGCGGCGCGCTTCTCGGCGGTCTTGCGGTTGCCCGCGGCCGCCTTGGCCAGTTCGACGCCGTTCAGGGTGACCCGCACCTCGAATCGCGGGCAGTGGTCTGGCCCGGACACTTCGAGCACCTCGTAGTTCGGCGGCGTCTGATGCAGTTTCTGAGTCAGTTCCTGCAGCGCGCCTTTCGGATTTTCCCAGGCCAGGACGTCACCGTAGTCGGTCAGCAGTTCACCCGCAAGCTGTTCGCAGAGCGTCTGCACCGGCGCCAGCCCGCCGTCGAGGTACAGTGCAGCCAGGAGTGCCTCCATGCCGTCGGCCAGGTTGGAAGCGCGTTCACTGCCGCCGGCCCGGGCCTCGCCACGGCCAAGCAGCAGGCAGGTGCTCAGTGCCAGGCGACGCGCGTACAGGGTCAACGCTTCCTCGTTGGTGAGGGCGGAGCGCATCTTGGTGAGCCGGCCTTCGTCCAGATCGGGGTGTTGACGATAGAGCAGATCGGTGACCACGAACTGCAGCACGGCGTCGCCGAGGAACTCCAGCGTCTGGTTGTGCGGCGTGGGCGGCGTCTGTTCCGCGGCGTACGACGGGTGCGTCAACGCCATGCGCAGCACCGTCTTGTCGCGGAACGAGTAGTTGAGGCGCTGCTCAAGCTGCGTAATGGGGTCATCCATGCAACTTTGGTCCTGTCATTTCATAAGACGGCATGGCGCGGGGCTGCACGGCCAGGCCTTAAACCGGGGCGTCGGCTTGAACTTCCGCACTGGCCTTCCCCTGCCGCGCCGTGGCCTTGATCCGCTATCCTCACCCCGCCCGCCTTCGCTACAGATAGAAATTTCTAAACTAGGCGCTAGATTACAATCTTTCAAACCGAATCTGAAGTCCTGCCGAGCGGCGGGGCTGGTGTAGAGTGTCGCAGAGGAGTGGCTGGGTATGTACGAAGCGTCGGACCTTCGCAAGGGCTTGAAGATCGAACTGGATGGCGAGCCCTACATCGTGACCGAGTTCGATTTCTGCAAACCGGGCAAAGGTCAGGCACTGTACCGTTGCCGGATCAAGCACCTGCTCAACGGCTCGACGATGGAGAAGACGTTCCGCGTCGTCGACAAGATCGGCACGCCGGACATCTACCAGCGCGAGGTGATTTACTCCTACCAGGAAGGCGACCACTACGTCTTCAGTGACGCCAAGACGTTCGAGGAGATCCGCGTCACCGCCCAGGTCCTTGGCCACAGTATATACTTCCTTGACGACAGCATGCCATGCACGATCGTGCTCTATCGCGAGAAGCCGGTCGAAGTGACGCTGCCCATCTTCGTCGAGAAGAAGATTGGCTTCACCGAGCCCGGTGCGCGCGGCGACACGGCCACAAACGTGACCAAGCCGGCCACCCTTGAGAACGGTTACGAGTTCCGCATTCCGCTGTTCGTGAACCAGGGCGACACGGTGCGCATCGACACCCGTACCGGCGAATACAACGAACGTGTCAGCAAGGCATGACGATCCCCATCGCCTCCGCGACCTGCAGCCGGTCCTCCGGCTGCGGCAAGCCGTCCTGAGCGCTGTCCGGGCCTTTTTCGTCGAGCGTGACTTCCTGGAAGTCACCACGCCCGTGCGCATTCCGACCCCGGCCCTCGAAGACTACATTGACGCACTGCCCAGCGGCGACGCGTACCTCAGGACCTCGCCCGAGCTGCACATGAAACGGCTCTTGGCAGCCGGGCACCCACGCCTCTTCCAGATCGGCCCCTGCTTCCGTGCCGGCGAGAGCGGCCGCATGCACCTGACGGAATTCACCATGCTCGAGTGGTACCGGCTCGAGGCGGGTTACCGGCAGATCCTCGATGACACCGTGGCTCTGGTTCGACACTGTGCGCAGTCCGCACTTGGCCGCACGACGTGCCGGTTCCGCGAGCGCGACATCGACCTAGCTGCGCCTTGGGACATTCTCGGAGTCGACGAGGCGTTCCGCACTCACGCGGGTGAGGGCGCGGCGGCGGCGGCGGCCGGCGGGAGGTTCGAAACGCTTCTGGTCGAGCGGGTGGAACCGCACCTGGGCGGCGAACGCCCGACCGTGCTGATCGACTACCCGCTGGCGTGCGGTGCACTGGCCAAACGTAAGCCCGACGCCCCCGACTGGGTGGAACGCTGGGAATTGTACATGGCCGGCCTGGAAGTCGTCAATGCCTGCAGCGAACTGGGCGATGCGCCGGAGCAGCGCCGGCGTTTCGAGGCCACGGCGCGGTTGCGGGCCGCCGAGGGCCGCCCCGTCTACCCGATCGACGAACCCTTCATGGCCGCCCTTGAACGCGGTCTTCCCGCCATGGCGGGAGCCGCGCTCGGGGTTGACCGCCTGCTCATGGTGTTCGCCGACGCCGGCTGTATCCAGGATGTCGTGGCCTTTCCGGCGGGCGCGGACCCCGCACTCTGACGCGCTACGCACCGGCGGCACCCCACTTGCGCAATACCCGGAGCGATGCGATAGTAGTGTGTCCACGGCTCGTTGCCACAGGGAAGGCTGCCGCGCGTTGCGAGGCGGGCGCCGGGCCAGGAGTCGGCCGCGGCCGCCGCTGTTGCGACGGAATCGGAGGACGGAGCCTTCGTATGAGTGGTCACTTCAAGGCCTCCCTGCTTGCCGTGGTGGGGTTTCTCGCACTGCTCTCGTGCGTTGCCGCCATCCAGCGCTGGGCTGTTTATCCCACCTTCGAAAAGCTCGAGGTCGACCGTTCCCGCGAGGACGCGTCGCGCGTAGTTGAGGCGATTCGCCGCGAGATTCACCACTTGGGCAGCATCGCCGAAGACTGGGCCTACTGGGATGACACATACGCATTCGTCGAATCGCACGATCCGGCATTCGTCAAGGCCAACATCACCTGGGCCACCATCGAGCACTCCGCGGGGCTGAACCTGGCCTGCATCTGCGACCGGCAGGGGCAGGTACTGGTCGGCGAAGCCTACGACACCGACCTGGGCGGCGCGATTACGCTGGCCGCTTTTCCCAAGGAAAGCCTGGCGTCCATACCGCACCTGTTAGCCGGCCGTGAAGGCGGCACACCGGCCAACGGTATCATGCTGACCGAGTTGGGGCCGTTGCTGGTCGTCAGTCGTCCGATTCTCACCAGCCAGGGCACGGGGCCGGTACGCGGCACGCTGGTCTTCGGCCGGTTCCTGGATGCCGGCATCGTCAAGACGCTGTCCACTCAGACCCACGTGAATTTCGAACTGCTGGCGTTGGACAGCCCTCGCCTGACGGCCGAGGAAAAGGCGTTTATCGCGCAACTCAAGCCGAATCGCGGCGAGATTCTCATCGATGCCAGCGACGAACCGCACGTGTACGACGTGGTTGCGGACGTGCAGGGCCAGCCGGCGCTGGTGGTTCGTGCCGGCGTGGTGCGCGACATTACCACACTGGGTTGGTGGGCCTCACTCTACGCACTGGGGATCACCACGGTGGCGATCATGGCTTTTGTGCTGGCCACGGCGCTGTGGCAGGCACACCGCGAACGGCGGGGCGGCGTGGACCTCCGGGCGGTCTTCGCCCCCGCCGTGTCTCTGGCCGGCGTGGCCGGGCTGCTCCTCACGTTCGCGGGATTCTACAGCGCCTGGCAACATGCGCAGACGGAGATCCGGCGCGCGTTCGAGGGCGACGCCGATCACCGCGCCCGGCTCGTCGAAGACGCCCTGGCCCGTCCCCTTGCCGCCGTCGAGGCCATGCGCATGCTGTACGCCAGTTCCAGTTCAGTGACGCACCAGGAATTCGAGGTGTTCGCCGCGCACTGGGTCGACACTGCCGGAGTCGTCACCCTGGAGTGGGTGCCGCGCGTGCCGGGCCGTGAACGCGAGGCCTGGGAGGCGCGGGGCGCCGGCGAAGGCCAGGGTATCCAGATCATGGAGCGCGACGACCAGAACCGCCTGGTGCGGGCCAATGAGCGCGAGGAGTACTTCCCGGTCTGTTTCGTCGAACCGCGGCATGGCAACGAGGCGGTGCTCGGGTACGACCTGGCTTCGGACCCGACACGTTTTGTGGCACTGGAGACGGCGCGCGACACCGGACGGGTGTCGGCCTCGGAGCGAATCCGCCTGGTCCAGAACCAGGACGAGGAAACGGGGATTCTGGTCTTTGTCCCGGTCTACGCCAAGGGACAACCGACGGGCACGGTTCCCGATCGGCGCGCCAGCCTGGCCGGTTTCGTGGTGGGTCTGTTCCGGGTGGGTCTCGCCATCGAGAGCGCCATCGCGCAAGAGTCGCCCCAGGGATTGCCGGTGGATGTCTCCGACCTGTCCGCCCGGACTCAAGGGCAACTGTTGCACGCACACCACGAACGGCTTCAGGGCGACCCGCGGTTGGATCGTCCGCAACAGACGGTTCCGGGTCTGACGGTCACGCGCGATTTCGTCGTGGCGGACCGGAATTGGCGCATCAAGGTCTGGGCCTCCCCGACGTACCTGACACGGAAGCGTCCTGTGCTGCCATGGCTGCTGTTGCCCGGCGGCCTGCTCCTGACCGTTCTGACAATGCTGTACCTGAGCAACCTGTCGAGCCAGCGCTGGCGCGCAGAAGCGCTGGTCGCGGCACGCACCGCCGAACTGCGGGAGAGCGAGCAGAACCTGGCCGTCACGCTCGATTCGATTGGCGATGCGGTCATTGCCACGGATGAGGGGGCGCGCATCGCGCGCATGAACCCGGCGGCGGAGGTGCTGACCGGCTGGACCTTGGCCGAGGCCCGGGGCAAGCCCTTCAGCGACGTGTTCCGCATCGTCAGCGTCAAGACACGCGAGGCAATCCCTGACCCGGCAGCCGCCGTGCTGACCAGCGGCCGCAAGGTCGGACTGGCCAACGACACTGCCCTGATCGCCCGGGATGGCACCGAGCGCCAGATTGCCGACAGTGCCGCCCCCATCCACCGCGCCGACGGTCGCATTGTGGGTGCGGTCATCGTGTTTCGCGACGTTACCGAGGACTATCGCATTCGCGAGGCGTTGCGCCAGAGCGAGGAGAAGTACCGCGAACTGGTCGAGAACGCCAACAGCATTATCCTGCGCATGGACCGGCAGGGCGTGGTGACGTTCTTCAACGAGTTTGCCGGGAACTTCTTCGGTTACCGAGAGGACGAGATTCTCGGGAAGAACGTGCTGGGCACCATCGTGCCGGAAACCGAAACCACCGGCCGTGACTTGCGCGAGATGGTCCAGGACATCGGTCAATATCCGGACCGCTACGCGATCAACGAGAACGAGAACATGCGCCGCAACGGCGAGCGGGTCTGGGTTGCGTGGACCAATCGGGTCATCCGTGACGCCGCCGGAGACGTCGCGGAACTCCTCTGTGTGGGCACAGACATCTCCGCCCGCAAACAGGCTGAAGACGCGCTGTCAGCGGCCCTGCTCCGCCGCCAGGCACAGCAACAGATCCTCGGGGCTGTCGCCGCCTCGCCGTTCACCGCGGCGGGGGAGCTTGAGGCCCTGGCGCGTCTGCTCACCGAGAGCGCCGCGGCCACCGTGGGTGTGGAACGCGTAGGGGTGTGGCTCTTCGACCTGGACGGCACGCACCTGCGGTGTGCCGATCTGTACGAAGCGTCGCTGCGACGGCACTCGTCAGGGGCTGTGCTTGAAGAGCAGCAGTACCGGGAGGAGTTCGCGGCCCTGAAGTCGGTCCGGTACGTCGATGCGCACAACGCGCTGACCGACCCGCGGACGGCCGGATATGTGGACGGGTACCTGAAACCGCTCGGCATCACGTCGATGCTGGATGCCGTGGTCCGCGCGTCAGGGCGACACCTCGGCACGCTGTGCTTCGAGCACGTAAACCGGCCGCACCGCTGGGAGCAGGATGAGATCACCTTCGCCTGCCAACTGGCCGACCAGGTAGCCCTGGCCATCGTGAACGGCGAGCGCCGCCGTGCCGAGGCGGCGCTGGAGGCCAGCGAGATTGGCCTGCGAACCCTGATCGAGTCCATTCCGGTGGGAGTGGTTCTGATCGACGCCGAGACGCATGTGATCACGGAGGCCAACCCGTGGGCGTCGACTCTGATCGGGGCGCCGCGCCAGGACATTGTGGGGCGCGTCTGCCATGCGTACATCTGCCCGGCGGAGAGCGGCAAGTGTCCGATCACTGACCTGGGCCAGACCGTGGACCACTCAGAGCGGGTGCTGTTGACGGCCAGCGGCGAGCGGCGGTCCGTGCTCAAGAGTGCGGTGCCGGTGATGATGGGCGGGCGTCGCTACTTGGTCGAGAGTTACGTGGACATCACCGAGCGCAAGCGTGCGGAGTCCGCACGCCTGGAGATGGAACGGCGACTGCTGCACGCGCAGAAACTCGAGAGCCTTGGCGTGCTGGCCGGCGGGATCGCCCACGACTTCAACAACCTGCTCACGGCGGTCCTGGGCAACCTGGAGCTGGCACTCCGGGTGCTGCCGGGCGAGGCCCCGGCCTGCGGCAAGATCGAGAACGCGCTGCGCGCCACACGCCGCGCGACCACACTCACGCAGCAGATGCTGGCCTACTCGGGACACGGGCAGTTTGCCGTTCACAGCCTCGACCTCAGCGCCGAAATCGAAGGCCACATCGGCATGTTCCGCGCCGCCGTTGCCAAGACCGCAACCCTGACCCTGGCCCTGGCCCGGGACCTGCCGCCGATTAGCGCCGATTCCGTGCGGTTACAGCAGGTGGTGATGAACTTGGTCACCAACGCGTCTGAAGCCCTTGGCGACAAGGCCGGCCAGATCGTCGTCCGCACCGAGGTTCACGACGCCGACCTTGCATACCTCAGCCGGAGCCGAACAGAGGAGAAGCCGCCACCGGGACGGTTCGTCGTTCTGGAGGTGACGGACACCGGTTGCGGCATGGACGAAGCGACGCAGGAACGGCTTTTCGACCCATTCTTCACCACCAAGTTCACCGGCCGCGGGCTCGGCATGTGTGTGGTCATGGGCATCGTATCCGGCCACAAAGGCGCCATCACCGTGGACAGCGCTTTGGGCCGCGGCACCACCGTCCGCGTTCTGTTCCCTGCGGGCGAAGCGAAAGCGGCCGCGCAACCTGCGGCGCCGACGGCGGAAGCGACACCGGCACCCGAAGGCGAGGGAAGGGCCGCCACAGTCCTGGTGGTGGACGACGAGGACATGGTCCGCTGCGTCTGCAAGGAAATGGTCGAGGCCCTCGGGTACACGGTCATCACGGCCCGTGACGGACAGGACGGCGTGGACACTTTCCGGCAGCATGCCGGCCAGATCGATGGCGTCATCCTTGATGTGTCCATGCCCAGAATGGACGGCCTGCAGGCCCTGGCCGAACTGCGTCGGGTGCGGCCGGATGTCCGTGTCATCCTGTCCAGCGGCTATGCGGAACACGAAGCGGCGCGCCGCTTCGCGGGCAGCGGTTCCGTCGCGTTCATCCACAAGCCATACGTCCTCAACACACTACGACAGACCCTGCGGCGCGTTTTGGACGCGTAGACCGCTGGCATGCCTCGGGAGGGAGGGGGCGAGGTCACCGCCTCTGGGGAGCTCGCACTGCCAGGCTGGGCGGCCTGCTCCCGTGAGCGTCGGCGGTGCCGGCCAGGAAACTGTTGCCGTCGACCTGGGCGACCTGTGCTTCCTGATAGGCGACCAGTTCCGGGATGATCGCGCGGTCGATGCCGGCCGCCTCCAGGAGGGGCGGCGGCGGCGGGCTCGCGGGCACGCCGCGCGCCCGCAGGTCGACATAGTCCACCAGTTGCAGCAGCGCTGTCTCGAGAAGGTACTGATCGGGAATGGTTTCCTGGTGGTGCAGCGAGACCGGAATGCGCACGCTCGGCGACATATTCCAGAGCTCCAGGAGCCAGTCCGCGATCGTATCGTGCGAGGCCGAGAGCACCTGCCGTTCCGCGAGGTGGATGGGTAACAGGTCGCGCTGGGCGACGTCGTTGATGACGCGGTTCGACAGCTCCGAAAAATCCATCACCACGATCCGGCCGATGTCGTGAATCAGCGCGGTCACCTCCATGTCGTCGGCGACCTGGAGGTTGCTGCTGCGGATCACGCTGTGCATGAGCATGGCGCAGGAGTACGAGTGCAGCCAGACGTCCTTCTCGCGTCCGGAAATCACGCTCACCACGGACGCTGACCAGACGATGTTGCGCACGGCGCGCAGCCCGAGAAGGGCCGTCGCCTGTTCCACGCTCGTCACCCTCTGGCGCAGGCCGAACAGTGCCGAGTTGGTGACCTTCAGCATATCGGCGCAGATCGACGGGTCACGGTTCAGCGCCTCGTGGAGTTTCGACGCGTTGACGTTCTCGTCGCCCAGGAGCCTGAGGATGTGCGTGACGCTGGCGCTGAGCGTGGGCAAGTTCTCCATGCCCTGAATCTTCTTTTTCAGCATCAGCGCTTGAACGTTCAATGCCGTGTCCCGCCTGTTTCTCGATCGATCTCTGCGCCACCCGCCCCGATCAGGGACAAAAAGAAGGTAGAGAAGGCGTGGTTAGGGATGAGGGAGGGGGTGGGGGACGCCTTCTCTACACAATCTGTTTTTTGGGATTGGCTGAGGTTGTTTGTTGGGCCTAACTTACTCCCTGTAAGGTTGTGCACCAAATTGCGCGCATTCCGATTACATGCTAGGCATCAACCGTGCCAGTCAGGGCCGATTGCAGCAAAAGGCTAGGGATCGTCCTGCAAGGCCGACACTGCAACCGGTCGTGAACCTGCTTCAGGCTGCCGGGGCCTTGCCGCAGGTCAACTCCAGTCGAAGGAGAAGAAGGGCAACCCGACCTTCGGCTTGCCGGCTGGCGCGCCGCCGGCAAATCGCTCCAGAGACGCGGCCACTTCCGCCATGCTCTGGTAGCGCACGTTTCGGTCCTTTTTCAGCATGCAGGCAAGCACGTCCTGGAGTTCGGCGGGGAAACCGGCCCTGATCTTACGCGGTGCGACCGGGCGACGTTTCGCGATTTGCTCGGCCAACTCGATGTGATTCGCCCCGGAGAAGGGCCGGATGCCAAGGAACAGTTCGTAGCCGACGATGCCGAGCGAGAAGATGTCGGCCCGATGGTCCAGCTTTTCGGAGGTGAAGGATTCGGGCGCCAGGTAGGCCGGTGTCCCCAGCAGTTGCGTGGAGGCGGTCACCCGTGTGGTGATTGAACGGGCAATGCCGAAATCGATGAGTTTCGTCGTCAATTCACCGTTCACCAGGATGTTCTGCGGCTTGACATCCCGGTGGCAGATGCCGTGCACGTGGACCGCCTGCAGGGCATCGGCGACCTGCATCAGGATCCGCGCTTTGTCCCGGTAGTCGGCGTCGGGGTTGTCCCGAATCCAGCGGTCCAGGGAGACCCCGGGCGCGTAGGACATGACCAAGTATGGCATCTGCTCGTAGCCGAACACCCCATACTCGACGACCTCGACCAGCCCCGGGTGCTTGACTTTCGAGGCCAGTTCCGCTTCACGGCGGAAGCGTTGGATAGCCTTTCGGCGGTCGGCTTCCTCGGCGCCCATGAGTTCGGGTTTGATGATCTTCAAAGCGTGCTTGCGCGCCTGGCCGTCCACCACCGTTTCCACCAGGTAGACCGAGCCCATGCCGCCCTCGGCAATCTTGCTGAGGATTTTGAACCCCGCCACGGCCGGTCGGCCGGTGGCCGTCGATCCGGGACTCTCGCTGCCTGGCATCGGCTGCGTCTTCGAGTGCTTTCGGGCCGTTCTGGCCTGGGCTTCGCGCCGTGCCAGGGCGTCCGTGATGGTGCGTCGCAGTTTCTCGAGGTCGAACGGCTTGGGGATGTAGTCGACCGCGCCCAACCGGATGCACTCCACTGCAGCCTCAATGCTGGGCTTGCCGGTCATGATCAGCACGGGCAAGTCTGGGAAACGTTCCTGGACCCGACCGAGCAGCGTGATGCCCGAATCGCCGGGCATGTGCACATCGGTGATCACCATGGTCACGGGGGCCGACTCGAGGACTGCCCAGGCCGCGCCGACGTCCTGAGCTTCCGTGACCGGGTACCCGAGGTCGGTCAGGTACTCACGAAGCAGACAACGGATGGCCGGCTGGTCATCGACCACCAGAATGGGGAGTTTTGTCGCCGCCATCGTAGCAGACCACTCCTTGCGTCACGGCCGCCACCGCGCCGCGACGCGGTTATTCAACGTACATGCATACTCTTGTCCCCCTAGTCCCTGGCGGCAAGAGGGGCCCGGATTTAAAGAAAGACGGAGAAGGCGCCACGGGCCGCCTTCTCCGTTACAGGACTAAACCCAGATGTGAATCATCGATCTACCCGACCAACTGCGTCGCGCCGGCCCCCAACTGATTGCCCTGCGCCATCATGGCGGTGGCGATCTGGTTGAGGATCTGGAACTTCATCAGGTCGGCCGCTTCGCGGGCGGTGTCAATGCTGCGCACCTTGTTTTCCGCGCCGCGGATTTGGTTCTCGTACGCGACCAGGGCGCCGCGCGTCTTCTCGAACCGGCCCTGCTGCGCGCCGATCGAGGCCCGCTGCTGGGCAATGAAATTGATCGCCGTCTGCACCATGCTGATGGCGCCGCCCGCCGCCGAGACATTGGTGGCGATCTCGGTGTCCACCGCGCTCAACACGCTCACCCACTTGGCACCGCCCGCAACCATATCGACCGTGGCGGAGTTCAAGAGGCTCACGATCGAGACGGCGATGGTCTGCCCGGAATCAGCGCCCACTTGAATCTTCACACCACCCGCGCCGCCAAACGTCCCGTCCATCAAGGACTGACCGTTGAACTTGGCCGCACTCTCGGTGATGCGCTCAATCTCGTTCTGCAACGCGCCGAACTCCGTCTGGAGGTTGGTTCGGTCCGTGGATGTCTTCGTGCCGTCCGCGGAGCTCACCGCCAGTTCGTGCATGCGCGCCAAGTGGTCGCTGATCTGCTGCATCCAGGTATCGGTGGTCTGCAGCAACGAGACCGCGTTCTCCGTATTGTGCATGGCCATGTTCGAGCTGGTCGCCTGGCTGCGCATCCGCTCGCTGATCGCCACGCCGGCGCCGTCGTCCACGACGCCCTTGGTGCCCTGCGCCAACCGGCGCATGACGCTGTTCAGGTTCAGACTTGCGAGGGTGTAGTCCGTGTAGGCCGAAAAGCCAGTCGGACTGTTGACGGTTCCTGCTGTTGGCATGGTCCTAACCTCCGTGTTTCGATTCCCTATGAGGGCTGACGTCCTTGTCAGCCTTGGCGGGCCCGCACTCGCGGGTCCGCCGTCATCACTCCATCACTACCCGACCAACTGCGTCGCGCCAGCCCCCAACTGATTACCCTGC
>MHBL01000093.1 GCA_001803235.1 Lentisphaerae bacterium RIFOXYA12_64_32 | reverse complement strand
TGGGGACACGCCGGGGGTACTCACCGCACGCGACGGTCACGGATCTTGAAACAGCCCTGATGGGTCACGCCTTGACCTTGACAAACAATCCCGCGTCGGCTACATTTGATCAAATATCAAATATCAACAACGAGCCGCGCGAACGAAGGACTATGCAGACCAAGCCGCTGGACACGATTGAGAACCAGCCGATCCAGGAACGGGTGCTGCAACGCATTCGGGACGGTATCATCCAGGGCACGCTGCCCCCGGGCTCGCCCCTGCGCATCGACCGCCTGGCCGCCGAACTCGGCGTCAGCCACATGCCGGTCCGAGAAGCCCTGCACGTTCTGACCGTTGAGGGTCTGGCCGTACGCCTGCCGCGTCGCGGCGTCCGGGTCAGCACCTTGAACATCGACGACCTGAAGAGTGCCTACGAGGCCATTGCCGCCATCGAAGGTCTGGCCGGTCGTATCGCGGCGCAGAACTTGCCGGACTCGGCCATCTGCAAACTCCGCACGATTCTCGCCCCAGCACCGGCCCTGGCAGCCGCGCACGACACCGACGGACTCCTGCGGGTCAACCGCGAGTTCCACGCCCGCATCTACGACCACTGTCAGAACCGTTGGGTGTGCGAATTCTGCCGCCAGCTCTGGAACTACATCTACCGGCTCCGTCGCACCTATCCGCAATCCGCCCGCCGCCAACAGCAGGCGGTAACCGAGCACCAGGAGATTCTCGCGGCGCTGGCGCACCACGACGGCGACCGCACCGAAGCGCTCATTCGCCGGCACTGCGCCGGGTCGCGAGACGAGCTGCTGGAACAGTTGGTGGCCGCCAACGTGCCCGGCTTCCAGAGCGAACAGGCCACGCCGTCGATGACACCGAGTAAGAAGCGCGGGCGCCCAGCGGCCAACACCGTCTGACGCCATTCCCGAAGTCAGGCGCGAACGGAAGTCAACCGTAGCCAAGAAGGAAGGCGACCTGTGCAATACGCGCAGCGAGGCCGGGCCGGTCGAGGTCCCAGCCCAGATCGGCCCGCCTGACAGACCGTACCGCGGGCAGCCTCCCCCCCCCGCCATCCGAGCCTTGTTCCAGATGCGTGGCGAGAAGCGGGCGGAGGGCCGCCCGCGGTACGGTCAGAAACTAACGGGGCCTGGCCCGGTTATTGCACAGGTCGAAAGACAAGAACGCGCGTTCGACACGGTTCATTGAAACAGGAGATAACGGATGAAGATCACCGGCATCAAGACTCTGGTTTGCGACGCGTACCGGACCAATTTCATCTTTGTGCGCATCGACACCGACGAGGGCATCCACGGCGTCGGCGAAGCAACCATGTCGTTTGGCGAGAATGCGGCCGTCGGCTGCATCAAGGACCTGGAACCGGCATTCCTTGGCCAGGACCCGACGGCGATTGACCGGCTCTGGCACGACAACTACCGCGACTCCTACTGGCGGGGCGGGCCGGTGCTGATGAGCGCTTTGGCCGGCCTGGAAATGGCCTGCTGGGACATCAAAGGCAAGGCGTTGAACCAGCCGCTCTGGCAACTGCTCGGAGGCAAGTTCCGCGACCGCGTTCCCTGCTATGCCAACGCCTGGTTCGTTCCGGCCAAGACGCCTGCGGAGTTCGCAGCCAAGGCGAAGGAAGCCGCGCAGGCCGGCTGGAAAGCGCTCAAGTGGGACCCGTTCGGCACCGCATACCGCGACGTCTCGAATCTCGAGTACCGGACGGCCATCGAGTGCGTGGCCGCGGTGCGAGAAGCCGTCGGTCCGAGCATTGACCTGATGATCGAAGGCCACGGCCGCTTCGACCTGCAGAGCGCAATGCGCATCGGCCAGGCGCTGGCCGAGTACAAGGTGCTGTGGTTCGAGGAACCGCTCTTCCCCGAAAACTTCGAGGCCCTCGCCGAACTGCGGCGCCGCATTCCGGTCCCCATCGCCGCCGGGGAACGCATCTACACGCGGTACGACGCGCGCCGTTTCCTGGAACTCGGCTGCGCGCACTTCATGCAACCGGACATCAGCCGCGTCGGCATTCGTGAGATGACCTACATGTCCGCGTGGGCCGAGACGCACAGCGTCGCGTTCTGCCCGCACAACCCAGCCGGTCCGATCACCAACGCCGCCACCCTGCAGGTCGCCGCTGCCGTGCCCAACTTCTTCCTCATGGAAACCATGGCGACCGACGTGCCGTGGCGCAAGGACATCACCACGGAGGAACTGCGCATGCAGGATGGCGCCATGCTGGTCCCGGACAAACCCGGCCTCGGCATCGATATCTGCGAGGACGCCATTGCCGCGCACCCGCAGAAGTACTACCACCTCCGCCACTACCGCGGTGACCTGACCAGCATCCGCCCCGCCAATGCCGCCGCGTGGTTCAAGAGCTGAAGACACCCTTCCCCCGCATCAATGGCACGAGTGGATTCGGCGTCCGTCCGAACAGCCCGTGCCTGAAAATCGAACCCTGCCCAAGTGCAGTACGGAGAAAGAAATGGACCCTGAAACACTCACCCTCACTGCCGGGACTTCTCGACTTGTCCTCGACCGTGCAGGACGCCTGGTTACACTGGACACCGCCGGACGTCCATGGCTGAGTCAACCAGCACACTGCTTTGAGCTGACCCTGCAGCAGCCGTCGACTCCTTCCGTACTGGGCGTACACCGGCGCGTCACGCCCCGGGACATCCGACCACGGATCGAGTGCCAGCACAACCTGTTGCGACTGCACTACGATCACCTCACGCTGGACGACACCTCCCTCGACGTCCAGATAGTTGTCGAGATCGCTGCGGAAGACGGCGAATTCACTTTCCGTTTTTCGCTTGCGAACGGTGCGCCCGATTGGACCGTGCGGGAGATCCGCGGTCCATTCGTAACCGCACCCATGGACGAGGAGGAACATCCGGCGTTGATCTGGCCGCTTGGCGCCGGGGAACGCATCGTTGACCCGCGCCGCGCCGGCGCGTTGCGGCAACCCTATCCCACCCGGCTGTTCATGCCGTGGATGGCGCTCGACGCCGGCGATGCCGGCCTGTACCTGGCATACCACGATGCAAGCCTGCAAACCATCACGCTGAATGCGGATGCGTCCGTTGTGCCTGGCGCCATCGAACTGTCGTTCGGCCTGCTGCCCTTCTGCAAACACGGCGAGACCTGGCAGTCAGCCCCCGTCGTGATTCGCCCCTATTCGGGCCCTTGGCACGAGGCCGCCGCGCGGTACCGTCGGTGGGCCGACACTTGGTACCGACCGATCCGAAGCCCTGAATGGTTGCGCACGGCAACCGGTTGGCAGTTGGTCATCCTCAAGCAGCAGAACGGCGAAATCCACTGGCCCTATGCCGACATCGATCGCTTGATCGAACTGGGCAAGGAGAACGGCCTGAACATGCTCGGGCTGTTCGGTTGGACCGATGGCGGCCATGACCGGCGATACCCGATCTACGAACCGGACCAGGCCATGGGTGGAGAACACGCCCTGCGCCGAGCCATCCGCCGCGCTCACGACGCCGGTCAGCGTGTAATCCTGTACACCAACGGGCAACTCCTGGACATGCAAACGGAATGGTACGCCGAATTCGGCCCGCAAACCGCTGCCGTCAGCGAGCGGGGCGAACCGTTCGGCGAGACGTGGGCGAAGTACAAGGACGGCGCGCCCCGGCCCATGGCCTACGCCTGCCAATCATGCGGCACTTGGTCGGACAAGCTTCTCGACTTGGCGAAACGAGTGCAGAGCCTGGGCGCCGACGGCATCATCTTCGATCAACTCGGCTCGTGCCACCCCATGCTCTGCTTCAGCGAACGTCACGGGCATGCAAAACCGACCCAAGCGATAGGTCCCGGTGTGGCGGCGACCCTCGCGCGCGTTCAACGCGAACTCCACGCCATCGCACCCGACTTCATCGTCATGGTCGAACACGTGACAGACGGGATCAACCAGATCGTCGACCTGACCCACGGCTGCGGCGTCGGGTTCTGCCCGTCACCCAGCGGCTTCCCCGAACTGCTGCGGTTCACCTTCCCCGAAATCCTGGCGACGCAGCGGCATCCCACGCCGGCCATGGACCGCAACACCGCGAACTGGGCCTGCCTCTACGGTTTCGCGCACGAAGTCGAGTACCGCTACTGGCCAGACCGCCTCTACATCGAACACGGCGCCGTTCCCGCGGCCGGCGATTACGAACGCGTGGGTTCACCGCCGGATGTCGCGACCATGCGCCGGCTCGCCCCACGCGAGAGCGCCGCTTACCTGCGTGCGGTGGCCGAGTTCGAACAACGCCATGCAGACCTGCTCCGCGACGGACGGTTCCGCGACGTGCTCGGATTCGCCATCGACAACCCCGCGGTTCAGGCCAAGGCGTACGCGGCGACAACGGACCTCGGCGTTCTCGTCTGGAACCCGACCGCCACCCCTCAGCCGGTACGGGTCACAGTCGAGAATGCGCAGTTCGCGGCGGCGGACGCGCCGGGCGAAGAGCAGGTCGATCCCAGCACGCCTCTGCCGCCGGAGAGCATGCGTCTGCTGCGCTACCGCCTGACGACGCGACACGACACGCACGCACAGCAATGACGCTGCGACGCACGTCCGAGGCCAGGCTTATTGCACAGACCGAGAGTTGTCCCCCCCCGACGTTCGACACTCAACACGCTTCAACCAGCAAAGGATGTACCCCCGATGAGCAGCGAGAATCTTGCCGCAGACTATGGCCTGACCCAAGTTGGCGCACTGCGTCCGCGCAGCGCCAAGGACATTGCTTCTTCACGGATCGGGATCGGCATGGAGTGCCTCGACCGCTACATGTTCAAACCGGAGAAGACCTACGCCCCGCTCGAAGCGCTCGGCGCCAAGTGGGCCCGACTGCAGACCGGCTGGTCGCGCTGCGAGCGCCAGGAAGGCATCTACGACTTCGCCTGGCTCGATGAGGTGGTCGACCGCGTCATTGCCGCCGGCGTGCAGCCTTGGTTCAATGTCGGGTACGGCAACCGCCTTTACAGTCCCGACGCGCCGCATGAATCGGCCGTGGGCCAGGTCCCCATCTACGACGGCGAGAAGGCGGTGAAGGGTTGGCAGAATTTCCTGCGCGCGTTGGGCGAGCGGTACCGTGACCGTGTCGCCTATTGGGAGATCTGGAACGAACCGAACCTCGACTGCTTCTGGCATCCTCGGCACAAGCCCTCGGCCGAGGAATACACCAAGCTGGTCGCCATCAGTTCCGAGGCGATCCGCACCACCCACCCCAAGGCGAAGATCGCCGCCTGTGTCGCCAGCGCCAGTTGCGCATTCATCGAAGGCTGCTTGAAAGCCGGCATGGGACCGCACATCGACGTGTTCGCGTTCCACCCCTACCGCCCGGACCTCGTCCCGGAACTCGAGTATCCCGCCATCGTCGAACGCATGCGCGACATCGTCCGGCAGCTTGCGCCGCACGTGCGGCTCTGGCAGGGCGAGTGCGGCGCGCCCTCGCAGACCACCGGACATCACGACACCTGGATGAAACTCTGGAACATGAACGAGCTCAACCAGGCGAAGTGGGTGATTCGCAGACTTATGATGGATTTGTACTTGGACCTTGACCTGGCCCAGTACTTCCACCTCTGCGATTTGATGGAGACGCCATACCGCCAGTCCAACGGTCAGGAGCGCCCGCCCGTCATGCTCGGCATCCTGCACGGCAAGGTCTACACACCCAAGACCGCCTACACTGCCATGCAGAGCGTCTGCACCCTGCTCGATGCCGAGACGCGGCCGTTCCCCTACTACCAGAGCGAAATCGTGCCGTCCGGAGAGGCCGGTGCCACACTGCAGGAACCCTACACCCTGCTCTTCCGCCGCCGCAACGCCCCGGTCTTTGCGTACTACCAGGCCACCAACCCGCAGGACGACGTTGCCCCCGTGCCCGTAAGCGTCACCCTCGCCTGTGACAACTGGCCGCGCAAGCCGGACGAGTTCCTGCGTCACCCCGTCCTGGTGGACCCGATCACGCAGCGGGTGTATGCTCTGCCAGACGGCGAGCGCTTGACGGAGAAAGGCCAGTTCCGGTCCCGAGTCCGGTTCGCTCGCCTCCCGTGCCTGGACTACCCGTTACTGATCACAGAGCGGGAGCTTGTGATGGACTGAGTGCGGCGATTCATGGAGTTCCGGCGCGGGACGTTCCGCGTCCGCGGCTCCATCAGACCGCGTACGGCATCCGCTGACACTCGACACCCGACACCACCCCTGGAGACCGACAATGTGCACCCTCCCTCTGAACGGCAAAGTCGCCCTGGTCACTGGCGCCTCGCGCGGGATCGGCAAGGGCGTCGCACTCGTGCTGGCCGAGCAAGGCGCGGACGTCGTCGTCGGCCACTTTCGCACCGGCGACAATGCGGCCGATTCGGTCGCTGACGCCATTCGTGCCATGGGCCGCAAGGCTCTTCTTGTCCGCGCCGACGTGGGCGCCGCCCCCGAGGTGGCGCGCATGTTCGAAGAGATCCACACCGAGTTCGGGCGTGTCGACATTCTGGTCAACAACGCCGGCACGACCCGCGCTCAGGACGTCTTCGCGACCACGATCGACGACTGGGACTTCATCGTCCGCACCAACCTGACGAGCAGTTTCCTCTGCTCCAAGGCGGCCATGGAGTCCATGCGCGAGCGGAACATCTCGGGCCGGATCGTGTTCATGAGTTCGATCGTCGGGCACCGCGGCGCGCTGTTCGGGCATGTACACTACGCGGCCACCAAAAGCGGCATGCTCGGCATGGTCAAGACACTAGCCCGAACCGGTGCGCCGCTGGGCATCACGGTCAACGGCGTTGCGCCGGGCATCATTGAGACCGAACTCCTGGTCCAGACGCACGGCGAGACGATTGCCGACCTGATCAAGGACGTGCCGCTCGGCTGCCTGGGCACGCCGCGCGATGTGGGGCTTGCCGTCGCCTTCCTCTGCGGCGAAGGCGGCCGCTACATCACCGGCGCTACGCTCGACGTCAACGGCGGCATGTACCTGCGCTGAACCCAGAACCGCCCCGGCGGTGCAGCCCCGAGCAACGAGGAGAGCCATGAGAAGACACACCGCGTTGTTTCCCCTGTTGGCCTTGCTTGGCGCCGCCTGCGTATTCATGCCGCGCGATTGCGCTGCCGGTTTCGGCCGTGCGTTGCCGTTTGCCGGGCCCTATGCCGGCCTCGTGCTGGACGCCACGACCGGGAATCCGATCCCGGGCGCCACCGTTGAAGCCGAGTGGTGGTGCCATGACAACCCCATCCCCGACACGGGCGGATCGTATTTCGTACGCGCCTCCGCAACCACCGACACCAAAGGCGTTTACGCACTGGAAAAGCAGTCGCGCAGCGGCGGCTGGTTCGGTTCGGATTTCTCAATACATGTCACGGCCAACGGCTACATAAAGCGAGTGTTGGTCGTGGACCCGCGCGGCAACCCGTTGCCTGACAGCACCAAGAACTACCGCTTCGTGGACACGACCACTCACGTGTCGCTCCCTGCCGTGCTCAATATCAAACTCACCCCCGCATTGCCCGTTCTCGTCAAGGCGCTGCAGTCCGACAAAGCCGAAGATCGACTGCTGGCAGCCGAGCAGTTCGCGGCATCGGGTTTGGATACCTCCGCTGCGGTCGCACCGCTGACGCTTGCCCTCACAGACAAGGACAGTCGGGTCCGCGCCTATGCCGCCAAGGCGTTGGGGAAGATGAGCACTTCCGGCCAAGAGGCTGTGCCCGCACTCGTTGCGGCAATGAACGATGAAGACGCTGACGTTCGGAAGGCGGTTATCGATGCCCTCGGAAACACGGGGGCCGAATCGGACGCGGCCGTGGACGTGTTGATCCAGACCCTGAGCGACAAGGATGGGTTTGTCAGATCCGATGCGGTGAAGAGCCTGGGGAAAATCGGCCCCAAGGCGAAGCGGGCCGTTCCCGCGCTGCAGAAAATGCTGGAGGCACGCTGGCTGCCCAAGTACCTCCGGAGTGATATCGAACACGCATTGGAACAACTCGGATCCGCGGCCGCAACCACCCCACCCGCCCCGTGAGAGGCCGCACTAAGCTGTTCCGGACCAAGTATGCCCGAGCCCCATCCATACCGCTGGTTGCATACGAGCACCGAATTCTACGCCGCCCTGACGCATTACGGCTGGAAACCGGCAAAGCTTGCCGAGGCGCATCTGGCGGCTTACGTTGAGAGCGTCGCGCCGGGTGTCGCTCGGCGCGACGCGAGACGCGATTGCCCGCTGAATGTTCTGGAGGGACGACACCGATGAGATCATCCTCGCGCCTGCTCCATTGCCTCTGCATTGCCGCGTCGCTCATGTGCCTGTGTCCTGCACACGCCTTCCGGCCGCCAAAGGTCGAAGAAGCCGGCGTCAAGGTCAGCATCGAGGGCGTTCCGGCGACGGCGGATGCAACGGTGCCGGTCAAGTTCACCGTGCGCGTCGAGCAGACAGGGAATCAACCCCTGCAGGGCACCGTGTTTGCCTACCTCAACGACGACTGGAACGTGTCCGGCGCGAACCCGGTCGCCGTCGCGCTGCCGGGCGCCGGCGTGCGCGAACTCGCCTTCTCCGGCGTCCCCGTCCCCGGACGCGTTCTGGCCGCGCACTACCCGGTCCACGCCCGCGCTCTGCTGCAGTCAGGCAGCACGTTCCTGGACCTGCACCCCATCGCCGTGTTCCAGGCAACCCTGCCGGCCAAGACGAAGGCGATCGAGCAACAAACCGCCAGCGTTCTGGAGAAAGGCTACACCTGCCTGCGCGCGGCCGCGCCCGTCGCCGTCGACGGGAAGCTCGACGAGTGGGGCAATGCGATCCCCGCACCGGTGAACGCCGCGGGCGCCTCCACAGGCGCGGTCTCCGCCGACAGTGTGGACGGCGTCTTCTACGCACTGCACGACGACGCCGCGGTCTACATCGCCCTGCGCGTCTCGGACGATAATATCAGTTGCACCGACACCACCACCGAAGACTTCATGAACAGCGACTACGTCCGGCTCTACTTCAGCGCCCGCGACCCGGCCGCCTGCCCCGACACCGAGAAGCTCGGCGCGAGCGATAACGTCTTGTCCATCAGTGTATTCGGCGGCGCCGACGGCGCACCTGCGGTGAAGTTACCGACCTACGAACTGCCCGTGCGGACACTGACCGACCCCGACCGCTGCAAGTTCGCCGCAGTTAAGACGGAGACTGGCTACGACTTCGAGGCGGCCGTCCCGTTTGCCGTGCTCGGCATGGATGCGAACCGGCCTCCCATCATTGGCTTCAACCTGATGCTGGGCGACGCGGACAACGGGCAGCGCAAGAGCGAAATCACGCTCGGTCGTCGCATCGGCGAGTACTGGCTCAAGCCCGCCGCCTTTGTGCGGTTGGCGCTGGCCCCCGCGACCGAGGCGCCCCAGGACGCCGACGTACCGGTCACGCCACTCAGCCGCCAGTCCTGGCAGCTCGAGCGCATGAAGACGCTGCGCGTCGGGTTTGACGGCAAGGATGGCAAACCGGTGTTCAAGCCACTCGGTTGGCTCGGGGGCGACAAGGACTCGGGCGCCACCTTCGAGTCACGTCCCACGTCACGCGGCGGCACGGAACTGCCGTGCTTTTCGATCCACCCGCCCTACCGGCAGGGCGTGCGCGGCGCCGCCGTGTGGTGCGAACTCCGCCTGGCGCTGCCGGATGTGAAGCCGATCACGCTCGAGTTCCAGACCGCCATTCGCGACAACGCGGCACAGGAACCGCCCTCGGACGGTGTCGAGTTCAAAGTCTTCGCCGCCGAACCGGGTCAACCCGATGAGCAACTCTTCCGGAAGTTCAGTGCCTCGAAAGTCTGGGAACCTGCCGCTGTGGATCTGACCCGGTTTGCTGGCAAGACGGTGTCGCTGAAGCTCTGGTCCGGCCCGGGCCCCGAGGCCAACACCACATGCGACTCGGGATTCTGGGGCGCGCCAACCCTCGTTGTCGGCGAGAAACCGAAGGAGACCACGGAAGACGAATGGCGGTCCCGGGTTGCAGCCGCCATGACCTTGGCGAACTCCGCACTCTGGGGCAAGCGCGCGGACGGCGCATGGAAGCTGGACGGTCCGGTGGGCGCCTATGGCGCCGCATTCGTCCCTGGCAACCACGGCTTGGTCGACGGCGTTCTCGCCTTCACCGATGGCACGCGCGGCATGGCCCTGCGCGGGTTCACGGTCGAAGTGGACCGGCAGGCGCTGGCGGACTGGCGCTCCACCGCCGTCGTGAAGAGCGTCAAGACTGACTTTGGCCGTAAGGGCGCCACCATCGACCACCTCATCGACCTCGCCGGCAACGACGTCCCCGTGCGTGCGGAGTTCGCAGTGCGCAAGGGCAGCCTGACGCTCGCCTTCACCATGCCGGGCGTCAAGCGCGACGACCGCGGCACGCCGCGGTTCACGCGCATCCTGACCGGCCCGGCGTCCGAGCCGTTGCGGCGCGTCCATGCCGGGTTCGGCAATGTCATCGAGGAACCGGCCGCCTTCACGCTCCATGGCAACGGCTTTCAGGCCTGCACGCGGCACGTCGGGGCCGACTACAGCAACGGCTTCAGCCTGTTACAGGCCACGGACATCTCCCCCGACCGTGTCATTTGCCGCCCGGATGTGAACCAGTTCACACTCGAGGTCCATCACGATGTGACGCTGCGGTTCATCCCGTCCAACGCGGGCGCGTTCGCCGCGGCCCGGCACTACCGCGACCTGAACGGGTTCAAGCCCGGCGGCGGCGTCAAGACGCTGCTCGGCCAGATGTGCATCGACCAGTGGGGCGGGGACTACGAAGAGGCGGCCGAGGGCATTGACCGGGTCGCCGCCTATGGCGTCACGCACGCCATATTCGTCAAACACTCGTGGCAGCGCTGGGGCTACGACTACCGCCTGCCGGAAGTGTATCCGCCCAGCGGCGGCCTCGAGAAATTCGCCACCATGCCCGACGCGTGCCGCCGCCACGGCATCCTGTTCGCGCCGCACGACAACTACATCGACTACTACCCCGACGCGGCCGACTACAGTTACGACCTGATCGTGTTCAACGAGGACGGTACGCCGCAGCGGGCCTGGTACAACCCGGGGCCGGATGCGCAGAGCTACCGCTGGCTCCCGCACGCGTTCATGCCCTGGCTCGAAGCGAACATGAAACTGATGCGCGACGGCTTCCGCCCCACCGGTCTGTTCATCGACGTGTTCTCGGCGCACGGCACCATGGACTACTACGACCGCGCCGGCAAGTTCTACACCAAGGAGCGCACCGCCAAAGAGTGGGGCCGCGCGTTCGACGTGGCGCGCGACATCTTCGGTGGCCCGGCGGTGATGATCTCCGAAGCGGGCCACGATGCACTCATCGGTTCCCTCGATGGCGGGCAGGCAGACCATTTCGACGCCGAGCAGTGGGGCGTGAAGTGCAAGGCCGCCAACCGCACGCCCTGGCACGACATGGGCACGCACGGCACATTCGTGCTCCTGGCCGGCGGTCTGGGCTCGCGCTACAGCGACAAGGATGCCGCGCACGGCTACGGCTCGGACGACTACCTCTCGAACACCGTGATCGGCGGCCGCAATCCCATGTGCGACGGACCCTTCTCGCGCCGCACCGTCTCGACCTACTGGCTGCTCCACGACGTCTGCAACACCCTGGCCCGAGCGGATCTCGAGACGCACACGTTCGTGGATGACTCCGTCTTCCGCCAGCACACCACGTTTGCCGACGGCAGTCGCGTCTGGACTAACCGCGGCAAGGATGCGTGGCAGGTTGACGGCTGCACGTTGCCGGAGTACGGCTTCCTGGTGCGGACCCCGCAGGTGTCAGCCGCCGTCTGCGCGATCGACGGGCAGCGCGCCGCGTTCGCGCGTGCCGAGGGAATGCTGTTCGTCGACGCGCGACCGCCGGCCACCCAGGGCAGCAACACGCTGGTCGCAACCCGCGTGCTCGAAGGCCGCCACCTGGGCGAGGGACACTTCCAGGTCAGCGTCGAGTGGGACGTGCGCAAGCCCGCCAAGCCCGGGTATCGCCCGTTCGTCCACATCTCCCACCCCAAGGGCCAAGGCAGCGAGCACATTCTCTACCACGGAAGCATGGATATGCCCGACGACGCCCTGACCCGGGTCGGCACGTTCAACAGCACGATCGACGTCAAACTCCCGGCTGACGCGCCGACCGGCGCTTACACGGTGCGCTACGGCCTGTGGCAACCAGGGGGCGCCGGCGGACGACTCGTCCCGCAAGGCAACGTGGAGGACACACGCGCGCGTGGCGGCCAACTGAACATCGAGACCAAGGGCGGCGCCATCACCAAAGCCGAGTACGTTCTGGAAAACCAAGACGTGTACGACGCCGGGACCAACACGGCCCTGAAGATGGTCGAGTTCGGCGAACTCCGCACCAACGGCGCGTTCCGTCTCGAGACCCCAAAGACCGGCGACCTCCGGCTCATCCCCCTCCCCGGCAGCATGAACTGCAGCGTAGAACTGCGCCTGGACCGCGTCAACCGCACCGCGGACAAGTTCGTCGGCATCGACGCGATCGACATCGACGGCAAGTCCCTCGGCGCCGTCAACGGCGCCCTGGCCGGGACCGTGCTGAAGTGTGACCTCGACAACGAGGCGTTCGCGTACGTGATCCGGTTCAACCGATAGTCCCCAGTACCCCGCCCGGCCCCCCGGGCGGATCCCTGAATGCGGGCGGAGGGCCGCCCGCGGTACTGCAAGCCCGCTCCTCGGGTCGACAAGATCACCGCCAGAGTCTATTGTTCTGGAAATGCCGTACGATACCATGCCGTGGCCCGATTGGCATGCAGCCTCAGTCTTGCTTCCGCCTGCTGCCCGTTGGTATCGGTTGTTGAGTCAGCATGGCCTGCAACCCAGAAGACGCGATCGCATGGAGACAGCAACACCCCATGACCACTCCACCGCTTGATCCGGCCAAGTGCGAACGCGTACCGTTCACTCAGCATCCCGGGCATGACACCATGTGGTCCATGGCCCGGGGCGCTGACGGCCACGTCTACCTGGGCCTGTGCCTGGAGGGCTCCGGCGGCGGCGTGGCGCAACTGTACCGCTACAACGTCACGGCGCGGAAGCTCGAACACCTGCTCGACATGGGAGAAGTCACCGGCGAGCCGGCTGACAACGGACATGCAGCCCAGGGAAAGATCCACTTCTCGCTATGTCCAGTTTCTGATGGAACCATCTACGGCGCAACGCATTGCACTACGCCACCGAAGGGTCACAAGTACTGGAACCCGTACGGCATGTGGGACGACCCGTTCCACAGCTTTCGCGGCGCGCACATCTTTCACTACGACCCGCGCACCGGTAAGGCGGTCGACTTCGGGATCATCTACCCGAATGAGGGGCTGCCCTACCTGCTGCTCGATGAGACACGCGGCCGCCTATACGGCATCACCTATCCCAAGGCGCATTTCTTCCGCCTGAACCTCGCATGTCGCGACCTGGTCGACTACGGCCGCGTCTCGTCCTGGTACCCGATTGCCGCCAGTTTCGATACGCGCGGCAACCTGTTCCTCGGCGACACCAACTCGCGCCTGCTCAAGTACGACGTCGCGCAGGACCGGCTCGTGTTCTTCGACAGTGCGCCCTACAGCCATCCGTGGAACTCGTCCATGCGCTACTCGTGGCTGTGCAACCTGGACCGCGCCGACGACGGCCGCATTTACGGGACCCATTACATGAACGACCACGTCTATAGGTTCGACCCTGAACAGGAGACCCCGGTCTTCGAGGATCTCGGGCCCGGCCTGCCCGATTCCCCCGCCCGTCAGGTGCGCGCCCTCGTTCCGGACGGCCACGGGCACCTGTACTACGTCGTGATGGGAAACGGCAACATCCTGGTCCGGTACACGATCAAGACGGGTGAGCGCGAGGTCCTTGGGCGGCTCCAGGTTGGAGGTGCCGATTTCTGGTCCTGGCTCAGCGTCCTCGACCGCGACGGCAACCTGTACATGATGGGCCCCCGCAATCCGATGAGCCTGGCCATTTACAGACCGAAGGGGTGATACGCGTCTTCTGGTCGATGATGATTCGGACGTCCTGACGGGAAGATTGGACGCCTGGCGAGAAGCCTTGGAACGCGGGTTCTCCGTAACCCGCGGGCTTGGGCAACAGGCCGATCACCGAACCCCCGGTTCCCGAGAACCGCCCCGGTTGCGGAGAACCGGGGTTCCATGGTGTGCAGGTCTCTTCGCATCGACTGAGACGTTATGGAAGGAGAACGACATATGACCGCGAAACGCAAGACCGCATCCCCCCGCAAGGCGGCACGACCTGTGAAATCCGCGCCGCCCGTAGCGCCCGTGACTCCGGTCGCCGACGCGCCGCAATTCCGGTATTTCCACGACAAGGTCGCGCCGTGGGTCGATCGCGGCACGGTGTACGGCTTCGAACTGCGCGAGGAGCTTTCCAAGCCGACCATCGAGCACGGCGAGTCGGCGATCTGCGCCCTGGCTACCGTCACCACCGGGTCGGTGTTCGGGATTACGTCCGGCAAGCGCGGCCATGCCTTCTACTTCCACCCCGCGTTCGGCGTTGTGGACCTCGGCGTGATCTCGGAGAAACCGGTGGTCGGCGGCGCCATTGTACACACCCGCGACGACATCCTCGTCGGCGGCTGGCACGGCGAGACCGGCGGCATGTTCCGTCACGCCGCGGCCCGCGAGTTCGGCACCGGCCAGGAGGATTTCTACTCGCGCAAGGAACCGCTCGTCCCGGTTGCCCTGCCGGCCACCGGCGAAGGCATTCTCGCAGTGGCGTGGAACGCGTCGGACCGGCGCACGTACGCCGTCACCACAACCAAGCGCCTCGTCAGCGTCGGCGACGACGACACGACGGCCCGCGTCGATGTGGAACTCGGTCTGCAGCAACCCGCCCCTGCCCTGCTCTGCCTGTCGGACGGGACTCTGCTCGGGGCTGTCGACGAAGGCGAACTCTGGCAGTATCGCCCAGACGCAGCGGCCATCGAGCGCCTGGCGGTGTGCGCACCGTGCGAGAAAGGTAAGCGTTACGTGGCCGGCGTGCAGAGCCTGCTGCTGAGCCGTTCCGGAACGGTCTACGGCGGCACGTCAACCGACGGGTTCGTCTTCGCGTACGACGCGGCGCGTCGGGTATTGACCAACCTCGGCAAGCCGCACCGGCAGTCCGTCATCCGTTGCCTCGTGGAAGGCCACGACGGCCTGATCTACGGCATTGTGCAGGAACCGCACGGCATGGCGCACCTGTTCCTGTTCGACCCGGAGCGTCGCGCGTTCGAGGACCTCGGCGTGTTGAACGCGTTCATCCCCGTCCAGTGGGCCGCGCACTCGCTCGGCGCCATGTGCACCGGTATCCACGGCGAGCTCTTCCTCGGCGAGGACGACACCATTGCGCACCTGTTCGCCTACTACCCGCCCATCCCGAAGAAGCGCGGGCCGTAACCCGCGGCGGATCCCCACTTGGTGTGCGCGGAGGCGTAGCCTTCCGAGACGCGGCACCGGATCTTGAAACAGCCCTGCGTGGAGTCCCCTGTGGCTCAGCGCGTCCCGCGCTGAAGTGGAGTGCTCGGGCCGGCTCTGTCCGGCGAAGCTGCTCGCGCGAAGACGGATCTCCGGCCGAGGACCTCGGACCGAGACGGCCCCGAGGCACCCTGCTGCGGTCCCAGAGGTCCCGCGCCACTGGACTCTACCGTTGCGCGCGGAGGTCGGGTTCCTGCCAGTTGTTGCGCGTGAAGTCGGGGAACGGCAGGGGCAGGCTGTTCCAGGCGACGGAGATGTCGGAGAGCGGGCCCGGCGCGCTCCAGGCGGCGGCGTCGTAGGCGTCGATGTCGGGGGGCAGGCCCTGGCGGTAGAGCTGGATCAGGCGGTAGTTCATGATGAAGTCCATGCCGCCGTGGCCGCCGAGTTTGCGCGCCAGTTCGCCCTGCTGTTTCCAGATGGGGTGCTCGTACTCGGCTTTCAACGCCGGGTCGAGCGGCTTCCAGTCATGGCCCTGGCCGTCGAAGAAGATGCGCGGCGGGTAGTCGACGAATGCACCCTTCGTGCCCTGCACCAGGTTGATCCGGCTGTAGGGCCGCGGCGTGACCACGTCGTGCTGCAGCATCACGGTACGGCCCTTGGCAGTCTGGATCAGCGAGGTGTTCATGTCGCCGCAGGGATACGTTTCCTTGCGCTTCGGGCTGTCGGCCGGCAGCGTCGCGTCGCGGCACTCGGCCAACGACGCGGACTGGCTGCTCATGGCCACGAGCCGGGTGAACCGGTCGCCGCGGTTGATGTTCATGTACCAGGCCACGGGGCCGAGCCCGTGCGTCGGGTACAGGTTGCCGTTGCGCGTTTTGTGCGGTTCGCGCCGCCACAGCCCCTCGCCATGGTCGGCCAGCAGCGTGGTGCGCAGGTCGTGGATGTACGCCGCCTCGCCGTGCGTGATGGTGCCGAACTTGCCCTCGCGGATCAGGTTCAGGACCAGCATCTCGGCGTACTCGTAGCAGCAGTTCTCCAGGATGATGCAGTGCTTCCGGGTCCGCTCCGAGACGTCCACCATGCGCCAGCAGTCCGCCAGCGTGGTGGCGGCCGGGACTTCCAGCGCCGTGTGCTTGCCACACTCCATGGCATGCACGCCCATGGGCACATGCAGATCCCACGGCGAGCAGACGTAGACGATGTCCACGTCGTCGCGCTCGCAGAGCTTGTGCCAGTCCGCCTCGACAGCGGGCGTCGGCTGCCCCGCCTTCTCGACCCGCGCCTTGGCACGCTCCGCGTGCGCCGCAGACGCGTCGCTGATCGCCGTCACCTGCGCGCCTTCGACGGCCAGGACCTCGCCCAATTGCCCGAACCCGCGCCCGCCGACGCCGATGAACCCGACCCGCACCAGGTCGCGTTTCTCGAACGGCACGCCCAGCATCGACTTGCCCTGCCGCGGCGGTACTGACTGCACATACGCCAGCGCTTCCTCAGCGCTCTTGCCAATCTCGTTCATGGTGTTCTCCAGTCTCCTGTGATATCCACTCCCTTGGTTTCGTGGTGGCGGAAACCACCGTTGTGAAGGTCTTGGTCGCGGGCGGGAAATCGGGAGTGTATGGTTCTACACTAAATGTGTTTTACTGTTCCATCAAGAGCATGAATAGTGAGGAAAACTGGAGATGTCATGAGGAAAACTGATCATGTGCCTATCGGCAGCCGGCTGCCGTTCCGGTTGGTGGGCGGGGCGATCGTGACGGCGCGTCCCCAAGACCGGATCCAGCGGACGGACTACGAGGTGACCACCGCGGAGTACATCCTGGCCGGGGCCGGCGTGCTGGAAAGCAACGGGGTTTCCTGCGCTCTGCGGCAGGGCGACATCTATTTCCTGCACAAGCACAGCAATCACGTCTACTATCCGGATCCGGTGACGCCGTGGCGCAAGATCTTCTTCGTTGTCGACGGCCCGCTGGTCGAGCAATTGCTGGCCGCCTACGGCATTTTGGACGTGCACCATTTCCGGCAGTGCAACGGGGTGCGACTCTTTCACCGGATGCTGGCGATCTTGCGCCGCCAGGACTCGTCGCAGCACGCGCAGGCGGCCCTGGTCTTCCACCGCCTGATCATCCACCTGAGTCAGGCCCGCGAACGGGCCGCGTCCGGCCTGTCAGCGGACATCCTCAAGCTGCGGGACTTCCTGGACACGCGCCTGGAGACGGACGTCCGCCTTGCCGACCTCTGCCAGTTCGCGGCCATGTCGGAAGCGCACATCATCCGCAAGTTCCGCCGCGAAACCGGGGTGCCCCCCCACGAATATCTCCAGAGACGCCGCCTGGAATCCGCAAGGCTGCTCCTTCGCGGCACAGACCTGACCATCAAACAGATCGCCCACCGACTGCGCTTCGCCGACGCCTGCTACTTCTCCAATGTCTTCAAGCGAAGGACCGGTGTCTCCCCAACGCAGTTCCGTTCAAGCCACACCGCGGGGCGCGGGACCGAACCGTCCGGACCGCGTGACAACCAACGTAATGAACGCCGAACAGCGAAGGTCGAAGTGTGAACCCGACCTCCAGTTATGTTGCGCGCAACATAAGGGGAGGTCGGGTGAACGGGGTAAGCGAGTTGATACGCGTTGGAGGAACCGACCCTACGGCCGTACTTCAGCGTTGGACGAGAGATCGCGACGTTCCTCACGCCCTTCAGGGCGACACCGGCCGGAAGGAACTCCCGGGTTCACCCGCTCGCTTCCGCTCGCTCCGCAGCACTTGATCGCCCATACAGCTCAGCAGCGAATTGCACCAGATCTTCTCGAAGTATGGGTAGTTGTAGGGATGCAGGATCTCGGCACAGGCAAGGAACGTGTCGCCGAAGGTCCGGTACATATTGTAAGCCTCGAACTGGAAGGCCACCTTCTGCGGCAGGTGCAGCACATAACACAGCCGGAACCGCTCGAAGTTCTCGTTCTTCCGTGCGTCTTCGTACAACTCGTCGAACGTCGGTTCCCGCCCCAGTCGCGCCGTCAGGAGTTCAGTCTCCTTCTTGAGCCACACGTCCAATTGGAACCGACTGTAGTGGCCCAGCATGATACTGATGAAGCAGTCGCCGACTTTCTCCTGTTCACCATGCTGCATCTCATCGATGAGCGCAATCTGCCAGACATCATCCGGATCGGCAATGAACGACTTGGCGTCCTCCGTCAGATTCCTGCCTTCCCAGAAGTACTCGGGGTGCTCCAAGACAGTCAGCATGATCCAGTCGAGGTCTTTCTTGGTACGATCGACCAGACTGTTGGCATGTGATGAGCTGTAATCAGCCATGAGCGTACGCCCAAGTTCACCCGTTTCAACTCTCGCGTTCCGGACGGTGCAGATAACATAACGAACGTACTGGACAGTGATGGGGACGTCAAGGTGTGTGCGCGGAAAAACGAAACGACCTGTGCGGGCAAATTCGCCCTCACGGAGAAATGGCGTACCCGGCTGGGACGCGATTGAGCTCGGTGGCTCGGCGCGTCCCGCGCCGAAGAGGGGTACGCCGGCCGGCCTTGTCCGGCGAAGCTGCCTGGGCGAAGACGGATCCCCGGCCGAGGGCCTCGGGCCGGGACGGCCCCGAGCACCCTGCTGCGGTCCCGGAGGTCCCGCGCCACTGCCGCCACCATGCACAACCGCGTACGGGCGTATCCTGGCACCCATTGTACGGCGTTCTCTCTCTGCAGATTTACCCGCACAGGTCGAAAACAAAACGACTCAGGGGAGAGTGTACAGGGGAACTGTCACCCTGCGCAATACGCAGACCAGGCCCCGTCACCTTCCACCCGTACCGCGGGCGGCCCTCCGCCCGCATCACCTGACCACGATTTCGACCGAATCGGGTGTGGACTCACTGGCGTGGACGCAGGTGATGGTGTGATTGCCGGGAGCGAAGTTGTGCCAGACCGGTTCCGCGGAGCGGGCCACGAATCCCCCATCCACGAACCAGTCGCCGGTTTCGCGGCCGACCGTGGCGAGTTGCAGGCGGACGTTCTTCGTGTCGGCGCGGTAGCGTCCGGGCGCCGGGCTGAGGATACCGCGCCGTTCCCGTCGCACCCCCGCCATGCCCACTGCGGCGTCCCTCGCAGAATCGGTTGCGCTGAAGCCTGCTTCCGCAGTTTGCTCCACATCCGTCGCGTGCCCGAGGCAGAACCGCAGTGGGACATTCGCTGGCGCCAGGACGGACTTGACCGCAGCGCAGCCTGGCGCAGCGCGGAGTCCGCTTTCCGCACAGACGTCGATGCTCACCGTCCCTCCCGGTCCGCGAGGGCCCGGCGGCGGCCGGCCATTGCGGTACAGCGCCCGGGCGATATTCGCCACCACCGGCGCCGCCGCCTTGATGCCCACCAGATCGCGCGCCGCCTGGCCGCTCTTGTTCCCGAGCCACACGCCGATGGTGATCTCGCGGTTGAACCCAATGCACCACGCGTCGCGGTAGCCATTGGACGTCCCCGTCTTCCACGCCAGGGCCACATCCGGGCACTCCGGCAAGGGATAGGTGCTCAACATGTCGATGGTCAGTGTCACGCTTCCGTTCGAGAACGGCGCCTTGACCTCGCCCCCCGCCCTGGCATCAGACTCCGCACAGTGAAAGCGGAAGAACCGGCCGCCCCGCGCCAGGCCGGCGTAGGCATTGGTCAGTTCGAGCAGGGTCACTTCACCACCGCCCAGGGCCAGGCTCAGGCCGTACGTGTCGGCGCCGCGGTCCAGAGTGGTGATGCCGCACTCACCGAGTTTCGTGACCAGGTACTCCGGCGTGATCATTTCGAGGAGCCTGACAGCCGGCGTGTTGAGCGACCGCGCCAGGGCGTCGCGGGCGGGGATCGAATGGCGGTACTCGCCGTCGAAGTTTCCCGGACGGTAATGGCGGTACGTCAACGGCGCATCCTCCAGGAGCGTGTCCGGCACGATCATTCCGCCGTCCAACGCCAGAAGGTAAATGAACGGTTTCAGCGCCGAACCCGGCGAGCGCCGGGCACACGCGGCGTTCACTTCACCGGCGGGCGAAGCCTTCGGATCCAGCGTACCGACCAGCGCCCGCACCGCCCCGGAACTGTTTTCGATAATCACCGCTGCTCCGTCCTGCACACCATCCAGGGCTCGGACCCGGGTGCGCAGGGTATCGAACGCCAGCGCCTGCCAGACGGGATCCAGCGTGGTGCGAACGGCGGGGGTTTGGGCCTCGGTCGCGGCCAGGGCACAGAAGTGCGCTTCGGTCATGGGCAGCCCGAGCCGGTTGTAGGAGGCATTGTCCTGCTCCGCTTCGGCGTTGCCGCCGGGGTCGCTGACGGGGACCACGCAGGTTCCCGCCGCTGCAGCCTGCGCCGCGCTGACGTAGCCGCATTCCACCATGCGCTGCAGAACAAGCTGCTGCCGCAGGCGCGCTCGGTCCGGATAGCGGTCCGGTCGCAGTGCCGACGGACGCTGGAGCACACCCGCCAGCAGGGCGGCTTCGCCGAGGGTCAGGTCGTGTGCGGACTTCGCAAAATAGGCGCGCGCGGCGGCTTCGATGCCGACAATGTTGCCGCCGTACGGGATGGCGTTCAGGTACTGCTCCATAATCCATTTCTTGTCGTGTTTCGTCTCCAGGTCCAGGGCGCGAAACGCTTGCCGGAACTTGGCCCGAAAACTCCGCGGTTCCGGCGCCGCCAACCGGCAGAGTTGCATGGTGACGGTCGAGGCGCCGGAGACGATGCGACCGTGACGCACGTTGCCCAGGAACGCCCTGACCACAGCCATCCGGTCGACGCCGTCGTGCCGCCAGTAGCGATGGTCCTCGACGGCGACGATGCCGTGCACGACATACGGCGAGACGCGCTCCACCGACACGGGAATCCGCCAGGACTCGCCGTCACCGAGCTCGGCCCGCACGACCGCACCGTGCCGGTCCGTGAACACCTGCGACGGACGGCGCGAACACAGTTCGCGTTCCGGGAACTGGAGCGCCCGCCGCGCGACGCACCAGCCGGCCACGGCGCCGAGCGAGACGACGGCCAACACGGCAACAACGAGCATTCGCCGCCGTGAAAGGTGCCCCAGCGGCAGTACGTCCTTGAAGTGGCACGCCCCGGCTGGGACGCGATCGAGTGCGCGGTGGCTCGGCGCGTCTCGCGCCGAAGCGGGGTGCGTCCGCCGCGGCGGATCCCCGACCGAGGCCCTCGGGCCGGGACGGCCCTGAGCACCCTGCCGCGGTCCCGGAGGTCCCGCGCCACTGCCTGCCGCTGCGGACAACTGTGAACGGGCGCATCGAGACACCCACTGCACCGCGTTCTCCTCCGGTCGGTTCACCCGCGCAGTTCGCTTATTTCCGCGCCCGGACTTCATCGGATCTCGAGCTCCTTCTTGCCGGCCGTGCAGGCACGAATGTGCGGCTCATACATGGCTTCCGCCGCCACTCCCGGGACGGCGAACGTGCCGCGGGTGACGGCGCGAACGTGGTAGGTGAAACTGGCATGACCGGGGTCGCGCAGATTACAGAACAGCAGGAGGCGGTCATCGAGTTTCTCCACGAAATTCACCGTTGCGCCCTCCACGTCGTCGGCCTCGGCCCAGCGCGAGCGCAGGTTGTCGTCTTCGATCTCGAATCCGCCCGGCAGAAGGTCGGCGATCACGACGTTGTTGCGCCACTGGTCGGTCCGTATCGCGATCCGGACCTGAACCAGGTCGCCACGCGCAAACGCGGCCCGCTCCTCACCGTCTTCGTTGCAGTAGGACCGCTGAATCGACAGTCCCTGCTCGACCGCCGTATCCGGCAATTCGAGCGGCACCCCGCGTGACTCCCAGGACAGGTAGAGCGTGCCCGGCCCCGAGTTACGAACGGCAAACGCCTGGTCCGTGGGGGCGGAACGGAATGTGACCGGATGGTCTCGCGTGATCTCGCACGTCCTTCCGTCCGGAGCCACGACCGCGCCGCGGGTGGCGGCATCGGCAGCATGCAAGCGACTCCACTTCGCCAACGCCAGAACTGCCAAGGCGTTGTTCTGCGTGCTGCCCCAATGCCCCTCCTGCGTGCGTTCCCGGCGCAGGATATCGATGAGTTCCAAGGCCTCTGGGGCGTCCGGTGCCGTGTCCAACTGCACCATGGCCGCCAGGCCGGCGCGGCGCGTGCGCGAGTCCATGTCCCATTTGCAGTCGCCCTGAAGGACGTCGCTCTTGCGGATATCCGCGAGAAGTTCCATGCCACGCTTGGCTCGGCCCCCGCGCACCAACGCGGCCGCGGCGAGGAAGCGGCTGAACCGGCTGGCATCGGCGTCCTGTGCCAGCGCCTCCGCCAAAGGCGCGGCCGGGCGTTCGGCGCAGGAGAGCAGGTACAGGGCGTAGGCCCGGTCCTCGGCGGGGCTGTCCCGTCGTCGCCGCGACACGGTGGACTCGAGAAAATCCCGAGTGCGCCCCCAGAGACCGTCGTCGATAGCAACGCCGCACTGCCGCGCTTCGATCAGGAAATGTGCCGCATAGACTGACCCGCTCTGCCAGGCCACGCTCCCGCCCGGCCACATGGCGAAGCCGCCCGACGGCAGTTCCATCAACGCCAGACGCTGCACCGCCTTGCGGGTCTCGGGCTCGACATCGGCCGCACCGAGTGCGTCATCCGTGCTCTTCGCCGGCTGGATCTCCGACAGGTACAGCAATGGGAATGCCGCGCTCACCGTCTGCTCCAGGCACCCGTACGGGTAGGCGCGGAGCCAGGACAGAGCCCCCGCCGCCTCGGTTGCCATGGAGGTGGACACGCGCAGGCTCGCCACACCCGTACCGGAGAGCCAACCGCCGCGCAACTTGAAGTTGCACTCACCGTTTGGTGCCACGGCCTGTGTCCCGCACACGTACACCGGCGGGCTCGCGGGGCGAACCGCCAGGGTCGCCCGGGCTTCGTGCACCACCGCGCCATCAGCCCCGCGCACCCGTGCCGTCAACACAGCCGGACCGGCTTCCGCCGCGGCCGCGTTGACCCGGAACACCACCACCGTCTCCTGCCCCTTCGGTACGGACAGCTTGCGTGCGCTCGAGGTCGGAAGCCGGATCGGGCCGTCCCCCGAGACCTCCAGAACCACCGCGTCAGTCGCAAAATCATTATTGACCACCTGTGCGGTGACCTCGAACTCATCGCCGGGCGCCACGGCGCGCGGCGCGGTGAGCAGGATGGAGAGGGGGTTGCGCAACTGCATTCCGAGCGCGGCGTTGCCGGCGCCGGACCGGTTGTACGCCACGGCCATCAGTCGCAGGGCACCGGTGTGTTCGGGAAGCGGGAGCGCGACCTGCGCCACGCCCTCGGCCGGGACATCGACCGGCGGGAGAACGACGATGGCGGGCCGCATTTGCGCCGGGTTCACTGGGGTGCGGAAGGTCGCGGCCGCGTCGCCGCCGGGCGCCGACTCCTGCCCCACCTGCTCCGGGAGTTCGGGAAAGAGGTGATCGTACATATCGTTGAAGCCGAGAGTGCAGCGCCGCGCCCCGAAGAAGTGCTGCAGCGGGTCAGGGGTCGGGTGATCGGTCAACGCCAGGATCCCCTCGTCCACCGCCAGAAGTTGCACCTGGCCTGGAACCGGTTGCCCGTTTTGGGAGAGATTGAGCGCAACCGGCACCGTTTGCCCTGGCTGCGCCATGGCCGGCGCGTCGAGCTTGACCACCAGCGCCCGGTCGGTCCGGTCCACGTCCAGGCGGATCAAGCCGAACAGGCGCCGACACGGCGGCGGCGGATTGCCCGGCTCAAGAACGAGCGTGACCGCCACGTAGACACTGCCAAAGGAACACTGCGGCAACGGCACGGTGACGGTGTTCTCGCCCGCCTCGACCGGACGCAGGCCCGCATCGCAGACCTGGTCGGTCGCCGTGCAGACCAAGGCATGACCGCGACCGGGCGCCTTAAACCGCAACGTGGCGCTGTCCCCGGCCCGGTAGAGGTTGCGGTCCGGGGTCATTACCAGGAACGACGGGGTGGTAAGGCGGGTCCGGGCGCCGTCGCCCTCGCCGTGCTCGAAACACAGAAGCGTCTGGACCGTGCTGCTGGCGTCCGTGACCCGCAGCACATAGGAACCGGGCTGATCGCAGACAATATCGAAGGCGCCCCGGGGCTGGTTGCCACTCACCGGGACTTCACCCTTGCCCGCCGCTATGCGCTCCTTGGTCCACTGGTAGAAGTAGTTCCGTTCCTGGTTCTCCGTCAGTACGTACCGCCAGACGTCCTGGAAAAGCTCGTAACGGAGCGGCCCCCCGGGCCGCGCCGGATGCGCCGCCGGGTCGAGTGCGATCCAGGCGAACGACAGGCGTTTCTCAGGCGGACGGGCCGAGTCCCCGAGCGGCTTGAGCCCCAGGTAGTAGGCACAGGGGTGCAGCGTGGTGCCGGCCGTGGCGGAAACGCCGCGACCGCCGGGTTCGTCGACGGTGGCGACAACCGTCAAACGCACCGCCGCCGGCGCCGTGACCGCCGCCGGCAGAGCGATTTCGTAACTGCGTTTGCCGGCCGCATCCGTGGTCAGGACAATCCGCGCGGCGGCGGGAACATTGAGCGCCCGCTCCGGATTGCCGAACGCGAACTCGCGGTAGCCGGACGGGGCAAACTCGGCCTCGCCGAAGAGGGTCCGGAATACCGCTCTGCTCTCGGCAGCCGGCCGGCCGAAGTAGTAGGCGGCGCTGAGATCCGCCGTCACCGTTTCGCCCGGACTGCACGGGTCCTTGTTCAGCGTCAACCCGGCGCGCAGCCGATCCGGGGTGTAGTGGCCAACGCGAAAGCTGCAGCGTCCCCAGACGTCCGCGCTGCGGGCGTCGTTACCGGGGACACCCAAGGCCACGTTGTAGATGCCGGTTCGGGCGTCCACGGGAACCGGCACGGCAGCCGACGCAAACCCAAGTTCCGAGACCGCGAGGCGCATCTTGTGAAAGACTTTTCCCTCCGGATCGGTGATCTGAATCTCGCCCGGAAAACCGCCGGCAGCATCCAGGTTGCGATCGCGGACCAGGGCGGAGAGGCAGATGCTTTCCCCGGGCCGACAGATGCCGCGTTCGGTGTACAGGTACGCCTCGTAGGCAGTGTCCGGGAACGGCCGCGGGGGCATATCGAATGCCGCGAGGTCGTGTTCGTAGCTCGAGTCCAGGGGCAGCAGTGCGGTGTCCGCGCCCTTTCGGGCCACGATCAGAAACGGGCTTTCGTCGTCGCCAAACGTGCGGGTCAGTTCGAGGCGCGTGAGGCCGTCAGCGTCGGTGCTGCCCTGCCCCAGGCGCTGATTGCGGTACGAAAGGACCTCCACCTCGCAACCCGCCACCGAGCGCCCGTCACCCAAACCGGTCACCCAGACCAAAAACCCGTTTGGCGAACGAATGGCGCTCAGGCCGAGGTCCGTCCAGACGAATGTCCGCGAGCTCCGAAACCAGCTCCTGTCCACGGCGCCGGCGGTGACCTGGTAGACGCCGAAGGGCGCTTTCCGGAGCAGTTCGCCCAAGGCGACCTGGCGGACCGCAATGGTGTTGGCCGCCAGGTTCGGCTGGAACACGGTCGTCCCCACCGGCGGTCCCTCCGCGTCGGCCGAACACTCTTCGCAGCGCATGAACGACACCAGGTTGTTCGGGTAAATCCGAGTGGCCTCCAACTCGACCTCTGCCACGTTGCAGAGACGGAGGGGCAGGACCGCGTCGCGGTTGCGCGGGAAGAACGGGCCCTCGGTGACAAAGCAGAGAATGGGCGACAGATTCGGGGTGCAGACCGTGCGCGCCGCATCCTCTTCAAGAACGCGCCCGTCCTGGGTTCGAAACCCTTTGTGGAAAGTCACCTTGTAGAACGTGTTCGGCGCCAGATCGCCCTCGATGCGGTAGTGCTCGCCCCAGTAGGCGCGCTGAACCCTGAACTCCGCCTTCGGCACAATGCTGATTTGGGTTGTCGCGCCCTCAAGCAGCAACGGCCCCGAGGCCGAGAATGACAGGTAGATTCCATCCGAACCCGACCCCGCGCCCAGTTCGCCGATCACCAGGTGCGTGCCGATCGGGAATTCGGCGCGGTACTCACGGCGCAACCCCAGTTCCGCACACGCGGCTTTGAGTCCGGGGTTGATCGCCACTGCGATCACGTCCACACCCTCCCCCACGCGCACGTCGACGGCCGGACACAGAACCGCTCGGGTTTCGACCGGCTTGACCTCCAAGGCGTGCCCCTTGCGGTCGGTCACTGTCATGACACTGACCAGTTCGATCGGACTGACCAGACCGTTGAACTTGAAGCTCAGCCGGATGCGGGTCGAGTCCAGCATCTGCGGTGCGCCGATGCCCTCGACGCGCAGTTCGCCGGCAGTCACGCTGCACGGCGTCTCCGCCAATGCCTTCCCCGCGAGGTCACGGAGACCGGAGCGCGGCTTGACCAGGTAGGTCTTGCCGGGCGGCAACGCCGAGCGGGGAATCACCACCGCCTGACATGGATCGTCCCAGGCCACGTCGTACTGGAAGACGGGCGTAAACATGAAGGGCCGCAGGTACGCGTCCTCGGCCGGGTCCCGCGACATCGGCGTCGAGAAGCGGAGAACAAAGTGACCCGTTCCATTCTCTTCGGCGTAGGTGGCAGATGTCAGGGCTGGCGTTCGAGTCCGGACCCAGTAGTCGCGAAGCAGTCCCCCCCCAAACGCAAGATTCAGTCCGACGGAAACCGCAGCTACCCACCGGTAAACAACCATCGACTTCTGCATGGACGCATCCTTCCCCGCAGGCTGGCATGAACTTGAAAAACGAACCGCGGAACCGGGACACTCGCCCCGGACGCGTTGCTGAGATCATCGTCAAAGGCGAAGCATTGGGCACCACGATGCGCCCGTTCGTGGTTGTGCGCAGCGACAGGCAGTGGCGCGAGAGTTCCGCGCCCGCCCCTGCAATCTGCCCATCACATCCGTCGAACGTCACTCAAGCGCCGGACTTCCCGGATCTCGGCGCGCCGCTCAGCCACCCACTGCTCCGGCCACCCCTTACCCTCCAGCACGGCCGAAACATAGGCGGTGCCGCACTTCATACAGAAACTGCCCTCAGTGACCGGGGCGCCGCACTCCGTGCCAGGACAGCAGTCCTCCAAAACCTCCGCACACAACGGACACCGCGTCGGTTCCCCGGCCGGCGCCTCGATCATCGTCGGCTTAAAGCATACGCGGCCGCCGGCTGTGTAGGGGATGTTCGCCGGACAGTCCGGCAGCGGGCAGTACTTCAACACGCCCCGCGCCGGATCAGCCTGCAACTGCGGCCCCGGAACTGCCTCAGGCAGGTCCACACCCAGGACCTCGGCAACCGCCTGGACCTTCTCGTCGGACAGTGCGTCGCTGCGCCCCGCCTCGTACATGCTGATCGCCGACTGCTGGCAGTTCACCGCCCGCGCCAGCGCCGATTGCGTCATGCCCTTGGCGCGGCGTGCCTGCCGCACGAGATCGTGTATTGACATCGTATTCACCACCGTGCTCCCAGCCTCACACGGCTTGCCTGCACCCGACAAGCCCAACCCTTGCGGCCCCGAGACCAACCGTCGCTCGACCGACACGCCACGACGCGCCCCGGACCGAATCCGCAATCGCCGTTGACTGTCCCTGGGCGTCACTGGGCATTCCCACCCATGGCCGGTCGCGCTTCTGTGCCTACCATAATATCAATCCCAATCTCATAAAAGATCAAGCGCTCTTTGATAAAATAGTCTCCAAGCGCCCTCCGTGCGCCCATGGAGGCGGAGAAGGGCTTCCGGATATGCGGGATGGCGGGGAGAGACTAGTGCTCGTCCGCCACAAGTTCCCCCGCAATTCTGGACTATGGACAATGGACCATG
>MHBL01000092.1 GCA_001803235.1 Lentisphaerae bacterium RIFOXYA12_64_32 | reverse complement strand
GGAAGGTGCGGACCATTGCGCGCAATTGCGGGGTGACTTCTGGCGACCGAGCACTAGCCTGCCCCCGAACCCTATCCGCGTGCCCTGCCGCCCTTCACTGCGGGCCTGGCCCGTTCGTCCGCTCAAGCCTCGCACCTTCACGTTGATCGAGTTGCTGGTGGTCATCTCCATCATTGCGGTCTTGGCCAGCATGCTCCTGCCGGCCCTGACCGAGGCCAAGGCCAAGGCTTACCAGATCGCCTGCGTCGACAAGATGCGCCAGATGGCCGTCATCGCCAACATGTACCCGGATGACTACGACGATTGGCTCTGTCCGGTGCGCTGGATTGATCACAAGGACGTCGACTACTACCAACAACTGTGGCGCTACTGCCCCGAACTCTTCTCCAAGCCGCTCTATGCAAACGGCGCCGCAGCCAGTAACCCGGACTGTCCTGCCATGAAGGGCGAGGCCGGCGTGACTCTTTCCCCAACGGCTGCCTACACCGTCGACTACGCCCAGGCCGGCTACGGCGGTTACGCCATGACCAACTCCACCGGCTACAAGAGCGGGACCGGCGTCGCTGCGGTGATGCGCAAACGCAAGGATTTCACCCGTCCCGACGAGACCCTGCACATGTGCGACGGGTACTGCACCCACATGTCCGCCGGGGCCTGGGACTATGTGCCCGGCACCTATGCCGCGTTCCGTCACCGCCGCGGCCTGAACATTCTCTACATCGATGGGCATGTGTGCTATCAACCCCGTGGCCCGGCTGCCGCTATCCGCTGGAATCCGTGACGGCTCGCCAGAAAGTAGGATTGCCGAGCAGCTAAGTTGCTGGGTTGCCGAGTTACCGAGACCCCACCCTTAGCCACATTAACAACTCAACACCCGACCCGTTTCCCCTCGACCCACGACACCCCACAACATGTTCTCCTTCCTCGCCAACCTCTTCCGGCGCCCAAACCCGACCGAGTTCTGGAAACGCCGGCCCGATGTGCGCCTCTTCGCCGACCTAGCCAAAAAAGCCCTGACCAACGCCACCATCGGCGATCCGCTCGAGTGCTGCGCATTCCTCGGCCCCGTCGAAGACACGCGCGCCCTGCACGAACACCACGCCCTGCGCTACCTGTCGCTCGGACTCGATATCGGCCTGGACGAGAATGACAAACATGTCACGGACTTCCGCCTCGTCTGGGATGACTATCTGGGCGAAGGCTTCACACCGTTCCCCGGCGAGATCGCGTGGGGGACCGCATCGCGCCAACTCTCCTGCCACACGACGATGACCGAACTCGTGGCCTGGCTCGGCGAACCCTACTGGACCGCGACGGACACGGACGAAACCATCCTGTTCTACGAGCATGGCCCCATCGAGTGGGAGATCGAACTCACCCCCGCCGGGACACTCAAGCACTGGCTCGTCGTTCCGCCGCTGCTGGCCGACGCAGCACAACGTCAGGCCTACGGGGTCACCAAGCCGTGGCCGCCGGCTGAGTGACGCTGCGAGCCCCCGCCCCCGGCGGTCATCCGCACCCGAAGGACGACGGCGGACTGCCGTCTCCTGTCAACGCGGATTGATATCCCCTGCCCTGTGGATATCTTCCCATAGCCGTGAACCCCAAGAGGCCGCCATGCCAGCGACACAAACCCAAGGTGTCTACCTGTTGACGATCCGGCTGCCGCGCGCTTGCGCCGTCACGGTGCCGCGCCCGGACACAACCCTCGCCGCAGGCTGGTACGTTTACACCGGCAGCGCCATGAGCGGCCTCGAAGCCCGGCTCGCCCGGCACCTGCGCACGTCGCAAGTCAGACACTGGCACCTCGATCACTTGCTCGCCGTCGGCCGCGTGCTGAATGTTCAACTGCAGCTCACCGGCGAGAAGGCAGCCGAGTGCCGGCTTGCCGCGACAGTCCGCGGCTGGCCCGAGGCCGAGCCGGTCGCCGGATTCGGCTCGACCGACTGCCGTTGCGGTTCGCACCTCGCCCGGTTCCCGGCGCGTCCGCTCGGCTCGGTCCTGGCCGCAGAAGTACTGCCGGCGCTCCCCGGCATGTACCGCGAACTCCGCGGCCGCTACCACGACCATTCACGGGAAGACCGCGATCCGTTCCGGACATTGGTTGCCTGCATTCTGTCCCTGCGCACCCAGGACCCGGTCACCGATGCCGCCGCGGACCGGCTGTTCGCCGTCATGCGGACTCCGCAGCCGTTCGCCGTTGCGGACCCCGCACGCATCGCCAAGATCATTTTCCCGGTAGGGATGTATCGACAGAAGGCACAACGCCTCGTCCAGATCGCGCGGCTTGTCCTGGAGCGATTCAACGGCAACACGCCCGCCGAGATCGACGACCTCGTCAGCCTTCCCGGCGTGGGCCGCAAGACGGCGAACCTCGTCCGCTCGTTCGCGTTTCACCTGCCGGCCATCTGTGTCGATACGCACGTGCACCGCATCACGAACCGCTGGGGCTTGGTCCGCACCACCACCCCGGACGAGACCGAGTGCGAACTCCGCAGAATCCTGCCGGCGCAACACTGGATGGAGACCAACGCCCTGCTCGTGCAACACGGCCAGGCACTGTGCCGGCCGACCCGCCCCAAGTGCGGCGCCTGCTTCCTCCGCGGCGCCTGCCGCTACGACGAGTTGCTCCGCCACGCCGTGGTCCTGGCGCACGTGCCCGGCGCACCGCCGCACCCCAGCCTCGACCTCGTCGAACCGGCGGACGCGGCAACATCCCCGTCGCCCGTCAGCAGTTCCCCCTTCCGACGCGCCCCGGCTGCAGCCACCACGCCCGCCCCGGACCGCGTAAACGCGGGACTACCAACCTCGCGTCGTTCCAAGGCTCGTAGTCCCGCCTTCAGGCGGTCCCCGTTCGCCGTCGCCGAGCACAATCCGGACCGTGCCAACGCCGCGCCGCAACCCTCACAGCGCCCCAAGGCTCGTAGTCCCGTCCCGCCTGCGCAGGCGGGACGATCCGGAAGACCGTCGCCAGGGTCTGAAACCTCCGAAACGCACGGAAACACTGCGCCGCCTCGGTTCACCCGCGTCGCCCTCGGCCTAGGCGCCAACCTCGGCGATCCCCGAACAACCTTCCGGCTTGCCGTCGACGAACTCCGCGCCGCTGGCCTCTCGAACGTCCGCGTCTCGTCCCTGTACGAGACAGAGCCCATCGGCTGTCCGCCTGGGACGCCCGTGTTCCTCAACGCGGCGCTGACGGGACACTGGAGCGGCACAGCGCGTGAGCTGCTGCAGTTCTGCAAGGACGTCGAGGTGCGCCTCGGTCGCCCGGCACGACACGGCCGGAACCTGTCGCGCGTCATCGATTTGGATATCCTGCTGTTCGGGGACGAGCAACGGCGGGAGACGGATCTGACACTGCCCCACCCGCGACTCGGCGAGCGCCTCTTCGCGCTCGCGCCGCTGGCGGAGACAGCACCCAACTGGAGGGTCCCGCCTACGGGCAGGACGGTGGCGGCACTGTTCCGATCTCTGAGCCGACAACGGCGGGCGGAACGGCAGGTCCGGCGGGCGGAATCGTTCCCTGCGAGCCCGTCGACGGCATAGTGGAGACCGAAGACGGCGCCACGAACCGCGTTGCCGTAACGCGCCACCGCACGCTCGTATCCACACGATTCGCGACCCACTCGCCCACCTGCTGCGCCGTCCGCAGTCCTGCCAGTTCCTCAACTTCATGATCCGAGCACCGGAACAGCATGGCCAGCGCATGCTCTGCCGTCAGGATAGAAAGGTTGCCGAGGGCACGGTTGAAAAGCCGGCGGCATCCCAGCAAACGCTTAGCGAAGAAGCCGAGAACCCCCAACAAGGTCAGCCAGAACGGCCAGACCCAGAAACTCGGCAGCCATACCACCTGGAGTGTCGACGCCGCCAAGAGCAGAAAGACGCTCCCCAGCAGCAGTTGCGAATCGCGCGGACTGCGCGACACACTGCCGACGACGCGCCGAAAGCCACTCGTCGAGGTCTGGTAGGCAAAGTTCTCCTCGAAGATCCGACTGCCGAAACCAATCCTGGCAATGTGGCAGAGCTCGTGCGCCAGCAGTTCACGGCGGCTGTATATCAGCCATTTCTCCCGGTCGGCAAAGGACTTGCGAACGACAAACAACGCAAAAAAGTCGGGGTAGAAGTAGAACGCGCAGGCGCCGAAAAGCCAACTTTGGGACGGATTGACGAAGAAGCCGGGCACCCAGTCGATGGCAAACCCGAACAGCCGCTCTGTCGTCGCGCGAGCCGTATCGAAGACGTGTGGCTGGATCCGCGCCGCCGCGTCAACCTTCATGCCCTCGACACGGAAATGGCCGTGCTCAGTCAGTTCCGCATCCATCTCCGCGATGTTCGCCTGGAGTCGGCGCAACCGTTCGGCGTACTGCTCGCAACTCTCGGTCGCACCCAGCAGCAACCCACGCCGGTCCAGTTCGACCAGTGCGGAGACATCCCCCTGCGCGGCTTTGGTGATGAGTTCCTCGGTGAACAAGGCTGTCCTTGGGTTGGGCGCCGGACGTTCAGGGTTCAGGCAAAGCGGTTCATCCTGGAGCGGGCTGAACCCTCGCCAGATGTGCAGGTGCGTACGGCGGTGTTCAGTGTTCGGCGATCCCGACCGGAAACCAAACTGACGCGGAGGCAGGGCTGAATTAAACTGTGGAGCCAGCGACCGGACTTGAACCGGTGACCGCCTGATTACAAATCAAGTGCTCTACCAACTGAGCTACGCTGGCCCAAACAACGTCTGAATATACCGCGAGGCCGCACCGCAGTCCAACTCCGTGCCGGGGTGTTCGCACGGGTCGAAATCCGTCGGGCAGGCGGCGGGGCGAACCGGAACCGGCAGGACGTTGACGTCGCTCCGCCCGGTCTCAGCACGTACAGAACCGCGCGGATCTACCGCACGACCACGTTGACCAGCCGGCCCGGGACGGCAATCACCTTGACGATGGTTTTTCCGGCGATCGCCTCTGCGACCTGTTCGTTCTTTAACGCCACGTCGCGGAGCTGCGCCTCGGTCGCGTCAGCCGGGACACTCATGCGCGCTCGGACCTTGCCGCAGACCTGCACGACAATCTCGACCTGGTCGGCCACCAGCAACGCCGGATCGTAGGTTGGCCAAGACTCGTACGCCAACGAATCGGGATGCCCCAAGCGCTGCCACAACTCCTCGGCCAAGTGCGGGGCCAGCGGGGAGAGCAGCAACACAAACGTCTCCATGGCGCGACGATTCCGGGGTTCGGCCCTGCCGAATTCATTCACGAAAATCATAAGCTGGCTGATCGCCGTGTTGAAGGCCAACCCCTCGATGTCGTCGGTCACCTTCTTGATGGTCGCGTGCAGGAGTCGCTCCTGCTCCCGGCTCACGGGGGCGTCGGGGAGCACACTGCTCGTCTCGCCGTCCTTGCTCACGATCATACGCCACACCCGGTTCAGGAACCGATACAGGCCCTCGACCCCGCCCGTCTTCCAGTACTTCACCGCGTCGAGCGGCCCCATGAACATCTCGTACAAGCGCAGGCTGTCAGCGCCGTACTCACGCACCACGTCATCGGGGTTGACCACGTTCTTCAGGGTCTTGCTCATCTTGGCGACGATCTGGCGCAGTTCGACGCCGGTCTCCTTCTGAAAGAACCGGCCGTCGCGCTCCTCGACCTGGTCGCAGGGGACCTTCGAGCCGATCGGGTCCTCGTAAGCATAGGCGAGAATCATGCCTTGGTTGAACAGTTTCCGGAACGGCTCGTCGGTGCTGACATGGCCGAGGTCATAGAGCACCTTGTGCCAGAATCGGCTGTAGAGGAGGTGCAGCACGGCGTGCTCGGCGCCGCCAACGTACAGGTCGACGGGCATCCAGTACTTCTCCTTGGCCGTGTTCCACGGCGCGTCGGAGTTGCGCGGGTCGATGAAACGCAGGTAATACCAGCAGGAACCCGCCCACTGCGGCATGGTGTTCGTTTCGCGCCGCCCCCGCCGCCCCGTCTTCGGGTCGACCACATTGAGCCAGTCGCCGGCATTGCAGAGTGGCGACTGCCCGGCCTCGCCGGGTTGGTAGTTTTCCAGGGCCGGCAGACGGAGCGGCAGTTCCTTCTCGTCCAGCACGGAAATCTCGCCGTCTTCCCAGTGGATGACCGGGAACGGCTCCCCCCAGTAACGCTGGCGGCTGAACAGCCAGCCGCGCAGCTTGTAGTTCACCGTCGCCGTCCCGAGCCCTTTGCCCTCCAGCCAGGCCGTGATGCGGGCAATCCCGTCCTGCTTGTTAAGACCGTTGAAGTCCAGCCCCGTTTCCGTGTTGGCGGACCGAATGTAGCAGCCATCCTCCGTCCAGCAGGCTTCGCCCGCAAGCACTCGGGCTTTGAGGTCGGCGTCGGCCGAGTCTGGTTCCATGATGCAGATGATGGGTAAGCCGAACTGCTGCGCGAACTCGAAGTCCCGCGTGTCGTGGGCCGGCACGGCCATGATGGCGCCGGTGCCGTACCCCATCAGCACATAGTCCGCCACCCAGATGGGAACGCGCTGCCCGTTCACCGGGTTGATGGCGTACGAACCGGTGAACACGCCGGTCTTGTCCTTGGCCAGTTCAGTCCGGTCCAGATCCGACTTGCGCGACGCCTGCCGGACGTACTCGACCACGGCGGCACGGTGCTCGGCGTCCGCCAGGCGCGAGACCAGCGGGTGTTCGGGAGCGACCACCATGTAGGTGGCGCCGAACAAGGTGTCCGGACGCGTCGTATAGACCCGCAGCACACCGCTGCCGTCCGCGAGACTGAAATCCACTTCGGCGCCGGTGCTGCGCCCGATCCAGTTGCGCTGCATCTCCTTGATGCCTTCCGGCCAGTCCAGGTTGTCGAGGCCCTTGAGCAAACGCTCGGCATACAGGGGGATACGCAGGAGCCACTGCTTCAGGGACCGCCGTTCCACGTCCTTGCTGCCGCACTTCTCGTGCGATCCGTCGTTGAGGACCTCCTCGTTAGCACAGACAATCCGACACTGACGGCACCACCAGACCTGGGCGTCGGCGTAGTAGGCCAGCCGTCGGCTGTCACGGTACTCACGGACCGCTACAGGCCCACGCGCGGCCACGTCGGGCGGGATCGGCAGCTCGGCGATTGGCCGGCCCCGTTGCCGTTCCGCGTCGAACCAGGTGTTGTAGAGTTGCACGAAAATCCACTGGGTCCAGCGGTAGTAGTCAGGGTCGGTGGTGTTGACTTCGCGATCCCAGTCGTACGAGAACCCGAGCGACTGAATCTGACGGCGAAAGGTGTCGCAGTTCTTCCGGGTCGTGATGGCCGGGTGGGTCCCAGTCTGAATGGCGTACTGTTCTGCCGGCAACCCGAAGGCATCCCATCCCATGGGGTGCAGAACGTTGAACCCGCGCATGCGCTTGAAACGGCAATAGATGTCGGTGGCCGTGTAGCCCTCGGGGTGCCCGACGTGCAACCCGGCTCCGCTCGGGTATGGAAACATATCCAGCACATACAGCTTCGTCCGAGCAGGGTCGGGATCAGCACTGCTGAACGTCTTGTGCTCCTGCCAGAAGCTCTGCCACTTCGGTTCAATTGCCGCCGGATCGTAGTTTGCCGCCTTCTCGCTCATGTCTTCACCTGAAAAGAGACACCCCTGAACTCGCGGATGCCCTGCATCGGCCGGATGGGCGACCAGGGGGGGGCACCGGGAACCCGGTCGCCGGACTGTGCCGGAACCCGGCACAAACAGCCCAATACTCTAGCTCCGAAAACGTCGATCTCCACCCCGCGCACGGTCGAACCTGGTAATGCGTCAGTCGCGGGTGGAGATAAGGTCGAAGTCTGACTTGGGCTGACGCCTAAAGTGGTCGGAGCGGCTCGCTCCGACACCCGCGGGACCGGGCCGGTCCCGCCACTTTGGGCAGCCACCCCCAACCCTCCACCCGCGACTGACGCATTACCTGAAATGCACCGCCCCCCGTTGCGAAGATGGAGGTAGGACTCTATAGTAAGGGCACGTGGTCCTGTTTCTGGAAGGGAGGCCACCGTCGGCCGGAGGCTGACGCCGGGGCGCGCGGCGCGCTCTGCGCAGAGGTTTTTTTGGCGTGCCCGCAACCCGCTGCAGACGGCAAAGCAGCGAGGTGTCAGTTTTCGGCTGTCGAAGAGGTGTTTGCTGTTGTCCCGGGGTAGCCCCATACCGGTCCCATGGGCCCAGTTCCTTTCCCGGTGGCAGCGGCAGCAAAAACTTGAGGACTCGACCTATGGCCAAAGAACCCCCTTTGCCAATCCCGGGCATGGAAGAAGCGGCCGAGCCTGAGCTGTCTAAGAAAGAGCGGCGGCGGCGCGCCAAGGAGCAACGCCGCTTGGAACGCAAGCGGCAGCGGGCGGAACTGGCCAAGATTAGCCGCGAGATGCGTTCGCCTCTCATGCGGAACTCCGTAGTCTGGGTCGGCGTGTCTGCGATCTTCCTGATCATGGTACTGCTCCTTGGGTACTACTTCTATTGTTTCTACAACGTCAATCTGTCCAGGAAGAACTTCGAGGAAAACTACAAGACGTTTGATATTCAGACGTTGGTGCGCTTTGCGCCTGACCAGATGCGCCGCGTCGAACAGCTTCGGGCCAAGGCAGAGAAGGGCAACGTGCTGATCGAGACGAAGAACGTCATCAAGGCCTTCCGGGATGCGAACATCCTCCTACACGAAGCACGGGACCTCGCCACCGGCGAACAAGAAAAGTACCGCAAAGTGCGCCATGAATTCACGGCCCTCTACGACGAGGCCAAGCAGCGCAACTTGGCCAAGTACGCTCCCGCCATGTGGGAGAAGGCCGAGGCGTGCAACCTCGAGACCAAGCGCGAGGGAGAGGAGGCGTTTCTCTCTGAGGCCGCCGTCGCCAAGCTCTCCCAGGGCATTGAGATACTCAAGGAGGCACAGCGGTCGTTCGAGAGCTTGAAGAAACTCGACGAGGTCATGACCACCTTTGTGCAGACCCAACAGAGCCTGAGCAAGGAGGAATGGGCCCGCAGCCTTGGCGACAAGATGGCGGCCGTTCAGAACGCCGAGACCCGCGCCCAGGCCGCCGCCAAGGTGGCGGAATGGGACAAGGCCGCCGAGCAGTATCAGGCCGGGCTTGCCATTCTGCAGGCCGGGCTGCAGAGCGTCACGAAGGCAAAGAACGAGGCCACGCAGGCCGCTAGCCGCTTCAATGAGGCCCTGACGGTCGCCAACCCCAAGGAACTGGCGGTAAACGACCCCGAATCCTGGGCGAAACTGGACAAGAACAAGAAGACTATCGAGGAGGCGATCAACAGCTTTGACTATGCCACCGCTACAAACGTCGCGCGCGAAGCTTCGCTTTTCCTCGAGAAGATCCAAGGTAACGTGGACGAGATTCGCGCCACGCGCGACCAGAAACTCAAAGAACTCGAAGCCGGCCTTAAGACGGCCATGGAGTCCGACAAGTTCCTCAAGACCAATGCCGCCAAGGAATGGACCAATGTCCAACTCGCCTACGAAGATATCCTGAACCTCGCCAAAGCGGGCGACTACCGGGGCGTCATCAAGAAGTCCGAGGACCTCAAAGCACGCCTCGACGCCCTGATATCCATGCGCGATGAGCTAATGAAGGGCTCCAGCGCAACCCGAGACCAGTTTGCCAAACTCATGCTTGACCCTCGCGTTGAAGTGGTGCAATTGAACTTCCCGGGAGAGTTACAGCAGATCATCATTCGGCGTGGCAGTGCCGAACGTCTTGAGCAGAGGAACAACCTGAAGGAAGCATACAAGACCTACGAGGAGGCGTACGCCTCGCTGAAGAAGCTCATCGGCGAACTTGGCAAGATCGAGGTCGAAGCCAAGGCGCTTCGGGAAAACTGCTCCGCACGACGGCACGAGTTCCGCCGCGGCATTGAGGGTTTCCGCAAACCCCAGATTCCGAAGATCGACACCCTCACGAAGCAGGCTGACAGCTATCTGGAGAGCCGCAACTACAGCCTGGCACTGCCGCGCTACAAGGAACTGGCGTCCCTGCTGCCAGTTGAGCGCTTCACTGCGGACAAGGACGGAACGGTGACCGACAACGTCGCAGGGGTCATGTGGGCCAAGGACGGAACCGCCGCCGGCTGCAATGGCAGCAAAGCCCTGACTTGGTACGAGGCGCTGAAGTGGGTGGATGTGCTGCAATTTGCAGGCTTTGACGACTGGCAGTTGCCGACGGAAGAGCAGTTCCAAGCCTGGCTCAGCATGTCGCCAAAGGAACTCCTCAGTCAACTTCCCAATACGGTTGGCAACATCTACTGGTCCAAGGTGCCTGGCTCCACTGTCGAGGAAGCCTTGGCCGTCGATCTCGACCAGCACAAGATCGTGCTGCGCGCGAAAGCGGAAGCGCATCACGTACGAGCGTGCCGTATCCCCGTCGAATAGGCGACAGGCTCTTCCCGGTTCGCGGACTGGGCAAAGGGCAAGGGGGGAACGTCCTTGCGGGATGAACGGTCAGCCTGCAAAGGCCTGTTCACCCAGCCTCTGCATTCGTTTCGCCCGATGATCGTGACGTTGAATGCTCATCGACCATCCGCCCGGCCAACAGGCCGCCATTTACGCCCGCCGGCACTCGGTCAAGACATGCGCTGTTTTGCACTAGTCCCTCTCCTGCAACCTTTGGTTTGACGGGAGAAGCGCATTACATTACTGAGTCGCGGCGACACGTGCACACACAAACTCCGTTGGGACTATGGTTGCTGTAACTCCAACATGGGTTGCAAGTCTGATCGAGTTTCTCCGCGTGGCGTGTGAGATCGGCATTCTGACCACCCTGATCTATTCCGCCCTGCTCTTCGTGCGTGGGACCCGCGCTTCGCCGATCCTCGCCGGGTTGGTCATTCTCATGATCCTGCTCAGCCTGCTGTCCCGTATGCTCGGCCTGGATGTCATGGAATTCATCCTCATGAAGACATGGACCTTCCTTGCCGTAGGAGCGCTGATCATTTTTCAGCCGGAAATCCGGCGAGCCTTTGCGGAACTGGGCAGCCAGCAAACCCGCCTGCGGGGACATCACAAAGCCAAACGCGAGAAGGAACTCATCACGGTTCTGCTGGACGCCGCCTACTACCTTGCCAACCACCGCAACGGTGCCTTGATCGCCATCGAACAGAACATCGGCACACGCGCCATCGCGGAAACCGGAACCTACATCAATGCTCCTGTCTCCAAGGAACTCCTCGCCAGCGTATTCTACCCCAATGCCCCGCTGCACGACGGAGGTGTCATCATCCATGAAGGCCTCATCGTTGCGGCTGGCTGCATCTTCCCCCTCACTCAGGCACCCGATCTCAGCAAGAGCCTGGGCACTCGTCACCGCGCCGGGGTCGGGATCACCGAGGAAACGGATGCCGTGGCAATTATCGTCTCCGAGGAATCGGGAGCTGTCAGCATGGCCTATAAAGGCCGACTGATCCAAGGCGTATCCCGTCACCGACTGGAGCGGCACCTGACGTATTACCTGGTGCGAAAACACCTCGCGCGGACACGCGGCGGGCTGGTAAATGGCATCGGGAACCTGCAGAAGGAACTGACCGACGACGATCCGTCCGAGCTGCACACGGAGAAGGGTCCGGTCAACCTATGAGAACACGGTTGCCCAGAATCCTCCGCGCCGACCTGCCGCGCAAGATCGTGGCCTTCTTCTTTGCCGTGCTGATCTGGCTCGCCATTGACAGTCAGCTCCACGACTCCACGGTGTTGCATAACGTCCCTGTCATGCTCCGGTACGACCATGGCGCCATGGTCATCGAGAACGACACGCTGGGAGCTGACATCACGCTGCGCGGTTCCCGAAAACGCCTTCAGGAGTTGAAGACCGGCGACGTTCAGATCAGCGTCGCCGTGCCGACCCTGCCAGCCGGACATTTTTTTTACGATCTGCGGATTTCACCCAACAACGTCTTGACCCCTCCCGGCCTCCGGGTCAGCGATACTGCGCCGAACCAGCAGCAACTCCAGGTTGACCGGATCATCGCCCGGGGCGCGATTCCCATCCGGGTCCGTTTCGACGGCCAACTGCGCGAGGGTTACAAGAAGGCGCGTGTTTCCGTTTTTCCTGCTGCCGTCGACGTTCGCGGCCCCAGCCGCATCCTCAAGGATCTCAACGAACTGGTCACCGAGCCAGTCGCCCTCGACGAAACCTTGACTCAGGACTTCGAAATCGACGTCCGAGTCGGCCTGGTTCCCAACGTGCGCGCCAGCACCGATGCCGTGCACGTCGCGATCGAGATCGCGCGCCAGAGTAGTCAGCAGGCGTTTCGTGACCTGCCTGCCAATGCCCTCGCTTCGCCCGACTCTCCTCTCGTGCTTGAGGAGCCCCTGCCCAAGGTCTCTGTCACCCTGCACGGCCCGAAACTCACACTCGACGCCTTGGACAGCCTCTCGATCAGGCCCTTCGTGGACATCACGTCCATTACCAGTCCCGGTCGGTACCGCCGGCCGGTTCAGGTGTGGATCGACGGCGCCGCCAACGTCACGGCAGAGTACGTCCATCCCAGCGTGGTTGAGGTGGTACTGAAGACTGTGCCTCGAGGGGCGCTTTCGCCATCGACAGCCCCGCTCACCCCCCAGCCAGCCACCCCATAGTCGCAGGGCTGAGGGATGAAAGCTGAGGACCAGAGTCGGGATCCGAAGATGTTTCCCCTGCTTCCACTTCAGGTTTCAGCCTTCGGCTCAGCCCTGCCCGCGAGTTTGGTGTCCCGCACGTTGGGGAGCATACGCCTACAGCCTGCCCGAGCCGTTACCATGCAGATACGCTGCCTCATCATCCTGGGACCGACAGCGACCGGCAAGACCCGGCTGGGCGTGGCCTTGGCACGGATCTTCGGGGGCGAAATCGTCAGTTGCGATTCGCGGCAGGTTTATCGCCGGCTGGACATCGGCACCGGCAAGGACCTGAATGAGTACGGCCAGGGTCCGGACCACATTCCCGTCCATCTCATCGACACGGTGGAACCGCACGAAGAGTACCACTTGTTCCGCTACCTCGCCGACGCACGCCGCGCGCTCGCGGACATTGCCCAGCGCGGCGCTCTGCCCATCATCGTCGGCGGCTCACCCTTGTACCTGAACGCCCTCTACCGAGACTACACCATGGACGGCGGCCAGCCCAGTGTGGAACTGCGCCGGCAACTGCTCAATCTTTCAACCGCCGCGCTCGTGGAGATTCTGCGGCAGGAAGCCCCGGACCTCTTTCAGCGTGCCGACCTCACCCAGAAACGGCGCGTCGTCCGCGCCCTCGAGATCGCCCGGTCGCGTAGCGGGCCCGCGTCGCCACCGACGGCACCGAGCCTGGATCCTCTCGTGTTGGGCTGTTTCTTTGACCGCGCCGAGGTCCGTCGCCGCATTGAGGTCCGCCTCGACCAGCGACTCGCAGGCGGCCTCATCGACGAAGTGCGAGGCCTGCAGCAGTCGGGGTTGTCCTGGGAGCGACTCGATTCCTTCGGGCTCGAATACCGCTGCGTCGCCCTGCACCTGCTGGGAAAACTCTCGTACCCCGAGATGCGCGAACGTCTGCTGGCGCGGATCCGGCGCTTCGCCAGGTCCCAGGATGTCTGGTTCCGTAAGATGGAACGCGAAGGCATGGCCATACACTGGCTGCCCGGCGCCGATGTCGTCCGAGCCGAGGACCTGGTGCGCACCTTTCTCCGGGGCGAACCGGTCCCGCCGCCCGAATTCCGACTCGAGGACCGCGTCTACGGGCCGCGCCCCCGGCAACGCCGAAGCCATTCTCCACCATGAAGTACATGAAGATCATGAAGGTCGGGGCAACCCCGCCGGCAGAGATTCATCGCCCTGTCCTCTGTCACGCCTCTGTCCGTTCGGGCCAGTCTTGTCCTTGCTTGGCGGTCAAGACCGCAGACACGGGAGAATATGGGGTCCACGCTCCACCATCCGCTATTCACCATCCAACGTCTGGGCGGACGTTGCCAGACCTTTTCGCGGCAGGTCCGGCATCGGGGGAGCGACGGGTTCACACCAGGTCCAGGCGGCGGCGCCACCACCACTCGGCGCAGAACAGTGCGGTCAGCGCCAGGACCCACACCCAGCGGTTCCAAATCGGGTATTCCTTGATCTCCTGCGTTTCGCGCGGTTTGAACGGGATGTCCTTGAACATCGAGTAGCGGCTCTTCCACGGCACGAATTTCCCGCCGGTGTCCGCGGCCAGACTCTCAAGGTAGTCACGGTCCAGCGGCGCCCCGGTCTTCTCGTTCTCCGAGCAGGCGGCCAGCAGGCGCAGCTTCTGCTCCTGGCTGCCGTTCGGTGTCGTCACCGAGACCTGGTACTCGCCTTCCACGTTCGGCCGGAACATGCACTTGAAGCCGTTGGTGGCCTTGGTCAGTCCGACGTCGAGACTGAGCGTGCAGGGCACCATGGGGAACGAGAGCCGGCGCCCGTCCGGCGTCGTGATTCGACACTGCAGCGGGTCTCCAGCCGGCGCACCGCCGCGATCCCACACGGCGCCGAGTGTGACGTTTTCGCGCAGTTCGACTTCGCTCCTGGCCGTGAACACTTGGAGCAGTCCGGTCTTTTCGACTTCCTTCTCGCTTGGCGCCAGCCAGTGCACCAGTTGGGTGACGAAACTGCTGTACAGCCCCCGGTCTGTGCCCCCCTCAGCTCCTCCCATCTGCCAGCGCCACAGGGAGTCGCTCAGGATCATTGCCACGCGGCCCTGACCATAGCGCCGCACGACGAGGATCGGCGAACCGTCCGCGGTGGCGATCAGGGTCGTGCTGAGTTCACTGACTTTCACCGGCGTCCAGAAACTCAGCACCGGCGGCATGCGGGTTTCCTGCGGCAGCCCGCTGGTGGCCGGGTGAGCCCGACCACCGGGCGTGAAGTCCACTGAGAACCGGCCCTCCGTCATCTGTGCCCCCGGCTTTGAGAGCGCAGGCAACATCTCCTGGACGTGCGGTGTCTTTTGCAGGCCCGCCTCGCCGTACGCCTTGCCCGCGCCGATGAACAGCAGTCCGCCGCCACGGTCGACAAAGTCGCTGAGGTTCTTGCCGTCCGCCTCCTTGAACGCCGCCCCGTCGACGTCGCCGATGATGATGACCTTGTACGCCTTCAGTTCGTCAACGGACATTTTCGGAGTCGCGCCACCGGCCATGCCGGCCTGCTCGCTGAAATTGATGAACGTGCCTTGCCCGCTCTGCACGAACGCCGAGAGCTGGTAGTTCTTCTCCGCCAGCAACGCGCGCTTCAGGAACTTGAACTCCCAGCGCGGCGCGCCTTCCAGGTAGAGCACCCGGTTTTTCGGGTCAGTGACCTCGACCAGAAAGGTGCGGCTGTTGTTGTCCGGGTCGCCGTCAGGAACCGGGGTGATTTCGACCTGGTAGAGAATCTGCCCGATTTCCAGCGGTTCGAGACTGAACGAAACCTGCTTGAACTGCTCGTCCGGCTGGAACTCGATCATGCTGGAACGCAGCACGGTCGCGCCCTGCCGGAAATGAATGGGAAACGACAAGGCGCCGTTGCCGCGCCGGCGCACCAACACGTCGACGTTGCCCTTCCAGTTCACCACCATCATCTTGGGGTACGACACGTCGGCAACCCAGGCGTCGGGCTTCTGCTCCTGCTTAGCTTCCATCGGCTCCTCAATCTCCGGAATGAACACCGGCACGCCCATGGCCTGTGGGCTCAACGACTCGCCGGACTGGTCCAGTCCGTCGCTGAGCAGGATTAGCCCGGCCGCGTTTTCGACGCGCAACCGCCCGGCGATCTCGTTGACCGCGGTCCCGATATTGCTGCGGGGGCCGTTGAAGAGGATGTCGCCGGGCGCGCCCGTGCTCTCCTCGACGCTGCTGCCGATCTCGTAGCGCACGACGCGGTAGCGCTTGCAGAGCTTGTCGATGCGGCTGTCGGAGAGAAACTCGATTGCCCGCTCTCGGCGCGCCTCCGCGGCAGGATCAAGCTTCTCCGTCATGCTCGCCGAAACATCGACGACCATGGCCAGCAGCGGTGCCTCCTTGTCGTGCAGGACCTTGCGATGCTCCGCCTGCAGCAGCAGCCACGCGATGATCAGCAGCGCGGCCATGCGGAAGCCCCACAGTCCAAGACGCTGCCGCAGCGTCAAAGAGCAACCGCGGTAGGTGTACCACGCGACCGCGGCAACGACAAGCAGCAGCAGGGCGATGAGCCAAATCGGCAAGACGGGTCGGACCAGGATGGCGCCGAACAGTGTCACTTGGCCCGCCCTCCCTGCTTGAGGAACAGGCGCAGCGACTGCGAGAACCCTGCCGTGCGACTGCGCAGGTTCGCGAAGATTTCCTCCGTCGCGGCCAAGAAGAAAGCTATGCAGAGCAGGAACGGCCACAGCGGTCGACCGTGCCGGAGGTTCACCAGGTTCTGCTGCTGATCCTGCCACGCACTCGCCTGCTGCACCCGGTCCCCGGGCAGCCCACCGGCCATCTCGTCGACCGTGAGATAGCTCAGGTCCCCCTCCTCGGGCGGCACGTTCACCGCGATCATCCGTTCCTTGGCGCCCCGAGCGACCCGGTAGAACCCCGGCTCGTCGAACCCGTTCAGGACCACTGGCCGGTTATTGTCCGCCCGTTTCACGTTCAGCACTCGTTCCCTTCCCGCGGGGTCGCGCAGGCGGAACTCCAGTTCCGTCGCCTCCTCCTGCCACTCGAACGGCAGCGAGTTGCCGACGGTGGTGGTCAGGCTGGTCAGGTGCCGGTGGGCGCAGCTCTTGATCAATTCCTGGGTCAGAACCACGAAGAAGGGCGACAGCGGCCACTCTGACCAGTCGCGGTTCGCACTCACCGATGCAAGCCAGAAACTGCCCAGCCCGAAAGGCACCTCGACCAGGAACGGCGCCCCGTCCGGATACTGGAACAACGTGCGCGCACCGGCGGGCAGGTCGCTCAACAGCAAGCGGCGCCGCACCACCAGACTGGAGGGCGCGGGAATCACGCTCAGCAGCCGCTTCTCGAGTTCAGCGGGCGCCAGCGAACCCACCAGAGAGAACGACTTGCCATCGCCCAGTTCCTCCTTGCGCACCTTGATCGTCTGCAGCGGCTGGAGGGTACGCAGTTCGCGTTCAAGCGCTTCCTGCTGCCCCGGCATGAGCACCACCGTCCCGCCGTCACGCGCGAAATCACTCAGGCGTGCCACCGCGGTCTCCCCCAGCGACGGCGGGTTGCAGACAAAGATGACGTTGAACCCCTCCTGGCGTTCGCCGGCGAGCAGTGCCTGCCAGTCGATGGTCTTGGGCAGGAACAGCGTCCGTGCCTTGCCCCGCGGTTGAATGGCACGGTCGAGGAAAAAGGTGTCGCGCGTGCCCTGATCCGCCCGGGCGCTGCCGTCGACCAGCAGCACTGGGATCCCGGGAATGCGCGGCAGGCAGAAACGCGAGATGTTGTCCGCGGCCAGGCCATCGGGGTCCAGTTCGACTTGGCCCTGCACGAACTCCGCCTCGCCTGTGGCGTGTCCGGACATGCCTTCCATTGCCGTCTGCGCCGGGAGGATCGAGAACGCGCGGCGGCCCTGCTCTTCACCGTTCACGATCAAACGTAGCGTGTTACCGCCCTGGTAGTCTGACGAGGCCCGGATCGTCGCGCTGGCCTGAAATTCCCCGTCGCCCAACACCGCGGGCGGATAGAACGCCGTCTTGACGAACCCGGCATTGGCCGCCACCGCCGGCCGGACGTGGTTGAGGAACAGCAACGTGTCACGCTCAGGCAAACGCTGCGTTACGGCGGTCAGCGCCGTGAGATCGCAGTTCGTCTTCTGGAAGTCGCTGAAGACGTGAATCTCGACCCCGGTGCCGCTGCCACCCTCCGGCAACCGCGCCAGCAGGTCGTTCAGCACCTCGGCCAAGCCCACGGTGCCGTACCCCGGCTTCGCTTCCGCCAAGGCGCGCGCGGCAGCCTCGTGGTCGGAAATGGCCGGGAAGATCACCCGCGGTTCGGGCAGGCCGGGCACGAGCAGCGCCACCGCGTCGCCGCTGTCGAGGGAGCGCAACAGTTGCAGAGCCCACTCCGTGGCCTGCATGAAGCAAGTCTTCTCGCCGTCCTGATAGCCCATGCTGGCACTGCCATCCAAGACGAGCACCACCGTGCGCTTGCCCTGCGGTAGCCAGGTGGCAAACCGCACCTTGGGTTGCGCGAATGACAGAGCCAGAAGCAGGATGATCAGGACGCGCATCAGCAGCGTGAGGAAGTTGGTCAGGTGCCGGGAACGTCGCGTCTTGGCCGCCGCCTCGACCAGGAACCGCAGCGAGCTGAACGGCATCGGCTTCGGCCGACGCCGGTGCAGCAGGTGCAGCGCCACGGGAACTACGGCGGCCACCCCGATCACCAGAAACCATGGTGCGAGAAGGATCGGCATACGATGGTATCACTCACCGCCCGCTTCTCTGGCGCCGGACCAGGTGCTGCTGGACGAATTCGCCCACCGGCCGGTCGGTCGTGGCCAGCACGTAGTCGATGTCCAGTCCGGCGCAGATGCGCTGGCACGAGAAGAGGAACTCGGCGAACGCCTCCTGGTAGGCGGCGCGGATTTCGCGCGGGTTAGTCATCACTTTCTCGTGCGTTTCCATGTCCTCGAAGTTACCGATGTCGCGGAACGGAAACTCGACCTCCGCCGGATCAAGCACGTGGTACACAATGACATCGTGCTTGCGGCGGCGGAAGTGCGCCAGGGCGTGGCGGATCCGCTCCAAGTCATCGAACAGGTCGCTGCAAATGACGACCAGCGCGCGCCGCCGCACCTGCTCGGCGAGCCGGTGCAGGGTCTTGGGTACGTCCGTCTCATCGGCCGGGCCATGGTCGCTGAGCAGGTTGGCGACCACGCGGAGGTGTTCGAGGCCGGACCGCGCCGGAACGGAAACACGAATGCGCGAATCGAACAGGGTCAATCCTACACTATCCTGTTGATGCACAGTAACATACGCTAGTGAACCAGCAAGCTTGCTGGCGAACCGGTACTTGCTGACGTCGCCGTGTCCATAGCCCATGGAGTTGGACACGTCCACCAGCAGGTACAAGCGCAGGTTGCACTCCTCTTCGTACTGGCGGATATAGAGCCGCTCGTTGCGGCCGTACACGCGCCAGTCGAGGTGCCGCAGGTCATCGCCGGGCACGTACTGGCGGTAGTCGGCGAACTCGACACTGAAGCCCTTCAGCGGGCTTCGATGCGCCCCGCTCAGGGTTCCCTCGACCGTGAACCGGGATCCCATCGTGAGCGCACCCAAGCGCGCGATCTCACGATTGTTTAGGAGTCTGGTGATGCCGTCATTCATGCGACAGATCCGAAACTTCCGTTCATCCGGCCCGACCGCTGCAAAGCGAAGCCACAGGCATGACGCCGTAAATTGTCACGCGCGTGTCACAAATACAAGACGGCACCGGTGCGGGGGCGCATGTCACTTCTGCAGGGGATTCTCTTTGTGGCGAGACAAGACGCTCTTACGCT
>MHBL01000091.1 GCA_001803235.1 Lentisphaerae bacterium RIFOXYA12_64_32 | reverse complement strand
CGCATGACCTTTCTGACCAAATGGCCTTTCCCGAAAGCACGAACCCACCGCTGCACCGTCACGGCCCCACCTATCGCATAGGCCCGACGAGCATCCGAGCAACTACGGTGTCTCCCTTCCTCAAGTTCCCGAACCACCTGCAACTTGAACGCCTCACTGTACCGAACTATCGTCTCCATAGCCACCTGCCTTTCTGTATGCAGGTGTCAACCTATAGCCGGACAAGACAGCATGGACCATGGTCCATTGTCCATAGTCCAGAATTGCGGGGGAACTTGTGGCGGACGAGCACTAGTGTGCCGTTCAGGAATTAGGTGTACAAAACAGTTATCACAGTGTACGAGGGCTCCTAACGCTCATCCGTCAGCAGGACGTTATGACCACCAATTTACTGAACGGCACACTAGGCGCCAGCCCCGGTCAACCGTCGACCCTATCTCCACCCGCGACTCCCATGTTACTGGCAGGGCGATTCCCGCCGCCGCCCGGCTCGTCCGGGCGGGGCGCCGATGGGGGGGGAAAGGGGGTGCCGCGCCCCCTTTCCCCCCCCATCGATCGCCCCACTGCCGCAAGGGCAGTGGCGGCGCGAGCCGGCCAGTAACCCGATAGGCATGACCGGCCGGTGCGCCGGCCGGGGGGCGCTGACGCATTACGGGACGTGGAGCCAACGGTTTGGCGTTCTGCGACTGTCGGAGTATGGTGATAGTATGCCTCGCACGCAGCCGTGATGACGGAGGGAGAAGAGCATGCTCTCGCGACGTGAGTTTCTGGCCCGGTCCGCGGTGGCAGGGGTTGGCGGCCTGCTCGCCCCTGCCGCGCTGCGTGCCCAGTCGGCGCCAACCGACATTGCGCCCAACATCCTGTGGATCCTGACCAGCGAACAGCGCTGGGACTCCATTGCCGCCGCCAGCAAGTATGCCTGGCTGAAGACGCCGAACCTGGACAAACTCGCCGCCGAGGGGACTCTGTTTGCTGAGGCTTACTGCCAGAGTCCATCGCCGGTCGCCTCGCGGGTCTCGATGCTGACCGGTCGGTATTGCCATCAGACGGGCGTGTACGCCAGCTTTGAGTACCACCATGACGAGGCGGGGTGCAGCCTGCCGTTCTTCACGGAGCGGTTGCGCCAGAAAGGCTACGCGGTGATGAGTGTCGGGCGCGAGTGCCACAACCGCGTGTCCCGCAAAGACCCGTACACGCCGGACGGCAAGGCGTACAAACAGCTCAGTGCGTTCTCGACATTCGAGTTCCGTGACATCTGGCAGCTCGGCCCGGTCCCCTACAATTCATTGCGTCCGGACAAGGACAACGTTGAGCAGGAGACGCGCGCGGGCATCCTGCGCCGGACCGGCACGCGGATGCAGCCGATCGTGGCCGGGACCAGTCCGCTGCCCGCCGACAAGACGCAGACGGCACTGATCACCGACAAGGCGCTGGAGTGCATGCAGTCGCAGGTGCCCGCGAACACGGCCATGTTCCTGCGCGTCGCGTACCTGGCGCCGCACGCTCCGGTCCTGCCTCCGGCGCCGTTCGCCACGCTGTACGACACTGCACCCATTCCGGCGCCGGACCTGGACCCGGCCGTCATCAGCGCCATGTCGGTGCAGACGAAGAACCTGTACAACCTGAACGGCGTTCATGAAATGACCGAACCGCAGATCCGCCGCATGCGCGCCAGCTACTACGCGTTCTGCAGTCATCTCGACGATCAGATCGGGCGGCTCGTAGGGCAGTTCAAGCTGCGCAGCACGCTGCAGAAACGGCCGTGGGTCATTCTGTTCTGTTCCGACCACGGCTGCATGCTGGGCGACTACGGTATGCACGAGAAGTGGGCCTTCTACGGGCCGTCCGTCAAAGTGCCGCTCATCGCGGCCGCCTCCGACGCGCGGTTCCCGAAAGGCAAAGTCTGCTCCGATCTGGTGGAACTGGTCGATGTGCCCGTGACCTTGCTCAAGGCCGGCGCGACGCATGTGCCGCCGGAACTGGTCGGCCGTGACTTGGCCGACGTGGCCAACAGCGGCGTGCCGCCGCGCAAGTACGTCATCAGCGAGCGCAAGGACTTCGGGCGCCGGGCCATGGTCCGCACCCAGGACTGGGCCTTTGAGATGCAACTGGGCCCCAGGCCGGACAGCACGGCGCCGCTGCTGGCCTCCGGCATCGAACACCTGCGCAAGCTGCCCGTCAGCGAGCTGGATGTCAGCCTCTTCGACGTGCGCATGGATTCGGAACAGAGACAGGAACTGGGGCAGGCCGCCGCCCACAAGGCCAGGTGCGAGAAGTTTCGTGATTTCCTGCTCAAAAAGATATGCGGCAACGACCGGATCGAGGTAGACTGGAGTCAGGAAGTGCCGCCGCCACCCAATGCGGAGAAACAGGGCAAAGGCGCGGACACAGACCCGATCTGATGGGCTCGGAACGGCTCCGGCAGGCCGTCGGTGGATAGGCCGTAGGTAGCCCCCGTTGCAGGCCGCTTACTCCTCGATCGCGCCACCTTGCGCGTGAGTCGAGTGACTCGAGCACACCCCGCGCTTTGAGGCGTGGATGAAGTCCAGCAGGTAACGGACTTCCGGACAGACTTCCGTGCTTTCGATAGCGGCCAGGGCCTGCGACAGGTTCAAGCCTGAACGGTAGAGCTTCTGGAAGGCGGCCTTGACCCCGGCCCGGGCCGCATCGTTGAAACCAGCCCGTCGCAACCCCACCACGTTGAACATACTGATCGTGTTGTCGTTGTTCACCGTCATGTACGGCGGGACGTCCTTGTTGACTCGCACGCCGCCGCCGAAAAACGCCAACGTCCCGACGCGGACGAACTGGTGCACCGCGCATCCCCCTGAGATGATGACGCGGTCTTCAACCGTCACGTGACCGGCAAGCAGCACGTTGTTGCCCAGGATCACGCGATTCCCGAGATGGCAGTTGTGCGCCACGTGCGACAGGGCCATGAGGAAGCAGTCGTCGCCAATGACCGTGGCGCTGTCAACGGCGGTGCCGCGGTGCACGGTGACATGCTCGCGAATCCGGGCCCGGTTGCCGATGCGCACGTAGGACTTCTCGTTCTTGTACGAAATATCCTGCGGCGCGTCACCCAGGGCCGCGCCCATATGCACTTCGCAGTCGTCACCCAGCGTCGTGTTCCCGCAGATCATGACGTGCGGCCCGATCCGGCACCGGTCGCCGAGTACCGCTCCATCCTCGATGATGGAGAAGGGCCCGACCTCGACATCGACGCCCAGCTTTGCGCCCGGCGCCACAATAGCGGTAGGATGAATGTTCAAGAGCGCCTCCCTCAGAGGTCATTCATTCGGTGTGCCTGCACAGACACCCGTGCAGGTCGAATGTGGATACGATAAGGTTTGGACTGGCTAAAATCAAGATACCCGCAAGCTCGAACGGTAATGCGTCAGTTGCGGGTGGAGATAAGGTCGAAGTTTGACCTGGGCTGACGCCTAAAGTGGTCGGAGCGGCTCGCTCCGACACCCGCGGGAGCGAGCCGCTCCGGCCACTCTACCGCAGCCCGCGAGTAACATGGGAGGCAACGACGGACGGCCCCCATGCCGGCGCGCGACCACGGCCGCGCCGGCTCTCACTGCGTTCGGAACGCTCGCGGCGGCAGGCCAGTGGCCTGACGAATACACCGCGAAAAGTAGTTGGGGTCTTCCCACCCGCAGCGGCGCGCAATCTCCTTCACCGGCGCGTCGGTCTGCTTGAGCAGCGACAGGGCGTTCTGCACCCGCAGGTTCGTGACGTAGTCGTTGGGGGAAATGCCAATGGCCGCGTGGAAACGCCGCGACAGGCTGGACCGGTGTAACTCCAGGCGCAGCGCCAACGAACCGATGTCCAACGCCGGACTGGCCCATTCGGTGTGGATGATCTCCACGGCGGACTGCACGGCGTGGTCGGCAAAACTCCGCGGTTGCCCGCCCGCCGCACAGGCGAGCAGCTCATAGGCGCGCGCGCTGGCTTGCCGCTCCCCGTCCGGTGTGATGTCGCCCATGGCGGCTTCGAGGGCCGCGAAACGCACCAATGGCGCCGGACCGGCCGTGTAGACATCGGCGCGCGCCAACCCGAACGCTGCGACGGTCGGCGCCGCCAGCGGGCCGTCCATGGTCCACCAGTGCAGTTCCCACGGCTCGTCCAAGGCGTGAATGCGATGCTGCATACCGGGGAAGTAGACCCCGATCTGCCCCGGCGCAATCCGATGCGACACGCCGTCGATGACCATGGCGCCAGTCCCCGCCACACCCCAGAAGATCTGGACAAAGTCAATGATGCGTGTCTTCCGGGTGTCATAGTACCCAGGCAGGACCCGGTAGTGCCCCACGCTGCGTGCACCCAACGGCACGTCCACGACCGGTGTCTTGGAGGGGCGATAGACGGTGCGGAGTAATGGGTCCATGGGTAGACTCCGATGAGGGGATGCACGCCGTGGCTCGGTGCGTCCCACGCCGACGCGAGGTAGGCCGACCGGTCCCCGGCCGAGGGCCTCGGGCCGGGACGGCCGGAGGGTACTCTGCTGCGGTCCCGGAGGTCCCGCGCCACTGCCACACCCCGCATATCCCACAGCCTGACCTGTCACAAAACTCCAGATTATGTCACATCTCTGCGATTGTCAAGATAGGCAATTGCGGTGCATATTCAATCGTAGAGGCACATTTTTGCTAACCGGCAGTTCGAGTGAACGGGGGATCGAGCCGCACTCTGCAGGTTGGGTCGGGTCTCCCTGAGCGTGTCCTGAAGCGGTATGGAAAAGACAAAGGAGTGGCCATCGCCATGAAGGGTCCCAAGGTTGTTCTGATCGGTGCCGGGAGTGCATTTTTCGGGCGGCAGACCATTTGGAGCATGGTATCGAAGCCGGCGTTGTGCAACGGCACATTGGCGCTGGTCGATCCGGACGCGAAGAAGCTCGGGTGGCTGGAGAAGGTGGCGCGCCGCTGTATTGAAGCGCGTGGTGTCCCGCTGAAACTGGAGGTGTCGACGGATCGCAAGAAGGTGCTGAAGGGTGCGGATTTCGTGACCCTGGCGTTTGCGAATTCCGGGGTCGAGTTGCGCGGCGTGGATGCGCGGATCAGCACCCAGCACGGCATGATCATGTGCTCGGCGGACACCATCGGTCCCGGCGGCACGATGCGCACGCTGCGCGAGGTGCCGCGCCAGAACGAGATTCTCAAGGATGTCGAAAAGCTCTGCCCGGACGCGTGGGTGATCAACTGGGTCAACCCGACTGCCGCCATGGGCATCGCCATGATGCGGCGCTTCCCGCACCTCAAGTCGCTGGCCATTTGCGACGGCCCGCACAACCCGCGGTTCGACAACGACCTGATGGTGCGCGCGGGGTTGGCCAAGTCGCACGCCGACATCACGGATGCACTCCGAAGCCGCGTGCGGATCCGCTCTGGTGGCGTGAATCATTTCAACTGGCTCGTGGAGATGACGCACGAAGGCAGGGACGTCACGGAAAGCATCAAGAAGAAGCTGCGCGACGCCAGCCAGGCCATCCACGTCGCCAAGTCGGAAAAGGGCAAAATTGAGATCACGAACCAGATCGCCTCGCAGCTTGCCGACGCGGTGGGGTACGTGCCCATGTGCATCTGGCATACGCAGGAGTACCTGCCCTACTTTCAGGGGCACGATGTGAACAAGAACGACGCCCTGACCATCCGGCAGTGGAGCGTCGAGGTGCGGCGCACGTGGATGAACGAGTGCTGGACCGACATGCGCAACATCGCGTCGGGCAAGCGCACGGTCGAGGACTTCCTCGCCAAGACCAGCGGCGACCACGCCAGCGACATCATCGAGGCCATGTGGGGCGGACTGCCGAAGCGCTTCTACATCAATGTCCCGAACAACGGCGCCGTCCCGAACATGCCCGACGACGCCTTCCTCGAACTGCTCTGCGACGTGAACATGAACGACGTGCGGCCGCTGCCGTTCGGGCCCATGCCGCGGCCGCTCACGGGGTACCTGCAACGCGTCCTGGACGAGCACGAACTCGCGGTTGAAGCGGCGGTTACGCACGACCGCAAGATCCTGCGCCAGGCGTTCCTCGCCAGCATGGTCGCGGTGAGCATCTCGGACGTCGACGCCTGCATCGCGGAACTGCTCGCCGCCGAGAAGAAATACCTGCCGGCCGCGTGGTACCGGTAGGGTTCCGAGGTTCAAGGGTTCAGAGGTTGGAGGCTTCAGAGAACGGCCGGGGAACGGAGGGTCGAAGCCCGGCAGAAGAACGAGCGGTGCGGCGTGGACCCAGCTTGTAGTTCCGCGTTCACGCGGTCCGGGTTACGCGTGGTCACGGAGCAACGCGGGGACCGCCTGAAGGGCGCATCGATTTGGTGCGGCAGCAGGCCTTCCAGAGTGGCGGGAGCGGCTCGCTCCCGCGTGCCGGACCGAGCCGGTCCGGCCACTTTGGGCGTGGTTGCGCATCTGAGGTGGTTAAATCGACAGGCCCTGAAGGCGGGACTGCGAACCTGAACTGCCCCGGTTCGATCCTGAGTCGGGGGCATCGGTACACACCCCGTGAAGCGCGGTCGCAAGTCCGCCACGGGCGGCCTCAGCAGCATCCTCACCATTCCCCTCGGCAGGGCTGTTTCAAGATCTGGCACCACGTCTCGGAAGGCCACGCCTCCGCGCACACCCGGTAGGGGCGGCCTGTCCTCAGGCCGCCCTCCCCCGGCGTGGGGACACGCCGGGGGTACTCGCTGCACGCGACGGTCACGAATCTTGAAACAGCCCTGTCCCCTCGGCCCCGAGTCTTGTCTCCCGCTGGCACCGACTGTACAGTAGCGCCGGGCATAGCCCCCCGGGGGAGTGGCCAGGTCCCGGGGGGATGCCGCAAGCCATGTTCCTGCCCAAAGACAGCGAACGACACCGGATGAACTTCAGGGGACAGGTGACATGAAGACGCGCTGCGAATGGTGCGGGAACGATCCGCTGTACGTCGCGTACCACGACACGGAGTGGGGCGTGCCCGTGGACGACGACCAACGCCTGTTCGAGATGCTGACCCTGGAGGGCGCGCAGGCGGGGTTGAGCTGGTTGACGATACTCAGGAAGCGCGAAGCGTACCGGACGGCGTTCGAGGGCTTCGATGCCGAGCGGATCGCCGCCTATTCCGAGCGCGATCTGGCGCGCTTGCTCGCCGATCCGGGCATTGTCCGAAATCGGCTCAAGCTCGAGTCCGCGGTCCGGAATGCGCGCGGCGTCCTGAAGATCCGCGAGGAGTTCGGGTCCCTGAGTGCTTTCCTCTGGCGCTATGTCGACGGCGTACCGCGCCAGAACACGTGGCCGTCGATGGGCACACTGCCGGCCAGGACGGAGGAGTCGGACCGGATGAGCAAGGACCTGAAGCGGCGCGGGTTCAACTTCGTCGGCTCCACTATCTGCTACTCGCTCATGCAGGCCGTCGGCATGGTGAACGACCACGTGGTCGGTTGCTTCCGGCACGATGCGGTGAAGGAGTTGGCCCGACCGGGCACGGAGCGACCGCAACCGAAGCACGACAGGAAACTTGACGCCGGTGTTCAGGGCGAACCCCGTGGGCGATGTCGCCCCCGGAGATGAGCGCATCTACTTCTGCTTTTCCCACCCAGCGGTCACGGGCAGTTCCCAGCGGTCGGCGGAACGCGCCTCGAAGCCGCGGCTGTCGCCCTTGACGAACACGCGCAGGGCGTTGCCCTCGGGGGCGGGCTGGATGCCGCGGATGGCGTAGCCACGCGACGTGCTGCCCTCGATGGCGAAGAGCGTCTGCCCCGTCACGGTCATGCCGGCGAGCGGGCCGGGCTCGACGTCAAAGTACGAGGTACCACGGGCAGAACCGACCCCGAGAATCCTGCCGCCGACAGTAGCCGCGGGAAGCTGAAGTTCGGTTCCGAGCGCGGCCAGACGCGTGCCGGCGACGAGCGCCGCGGCGGCCAGTCCTTCGCCCTCCGTCAGCACTGCGGCGAACCGTGCGTCCGTGGCGACTTGGCCGATATCGGTGGCGAGAACCACAGGTGCGGTGCTGGCCTGCATCAGGCTGATCAGGATATCCAGGCCGGTAGCGGTCTGGACCGCCACAGCGACGGCGCCGTCCGGCGTGCCCGGCGGCAGCGGCACGAGGCGGACGCCTTGCACGAGCTGCTGTCCCTTCCGATTGCCCACGAAGACGGACACAAACGTCGTGATGCCGGTGGCGTTGTCGACGCGGCGGATGAGGTAGGGCAAGACGGCGCCCACGTCGGTGTTGGTGTGGTCGCGCTGACCCCACCCGTCGCCGACCCGCACGGTCTCGCCGGCGCTGCCCGGGGCAAAGGCTTCGAACGTGTAACCATCCGCGAACGACCAAGCCACCCGCCACGGGTTGGTCCCCGGCGCAGTTCGGACGTTGGCCAGACTCATACTGTCTTCGGACAGGACGAAACTGCCTTCATAGCTCTGCCATTCCGGGCCAGCCTCGACCGCCTGCCCGCCGGCGACGGTCACCGCCGCGTCGTGCCGGTCGCCGGGGTTGGTCGGGTCGGCGGGCCACGTCACACAGCCGAGGTTGACGCTCTTTGCCGCGCCGCGAATCGAGAACCGGACCTTGTACTTCGTGCCGCGCCTGCCCTCGATGGCATTGACGCCACGATACCCATCCGACTCGCCGCAGAGCAGAGCCACATTGACTCTGCCGCTGGTGCCGTCGGGTTTCGTGCTTCGCAACCATGCTGACGATGCATCGGCATGGCCGCCCTGGCCGAACCCCCAGTCCGCCGCGCCGTCGCCGATGTAGCAGCCCCAACCGCGCGGCTTGGCCTCGTCGCCCTGCCTGATAACCGAGGGGTTCGGCGCGAGGTTCGGCCCCGGCGTCCCGTCGCTGCGGACTTCGCAAATCTCGACGTCGTCGACAAGAACTTCACCCAACTCGGCAAGGTGGAAGCGGAGCGCGAACCGGACGGGTTTCCCTTGCTCCGAGGCCGGGGTCAGGTTGAGCCCGTCCGTCGTCCAGTCGTTGTTCGGGCCATGGAAGACGTAGTCGCGAACGCCGCTGCCCGAGACACGGAACAGGTCCAAGACGTACGACCCGGCACCGCCGTGGTCGACGACCGCGCAGGTGCGCCGGTAGACGCGGTCCGTGCCGTAGGCGTCGGAATCGGCTTCCATGACTTTGACGCGCGGCAGGACGGAGAACAGGTGGAAGCGACCGCTGCGGCCTTTGCTGACCTGCTCGCGGCCGTCCAGCATGACGAGGTTGTGGGCGAAGGTGCGGTACGTCTTGATCTTGTCCGGGTGGTCCCAGAGGTAGCCGAGGTCGGAGAGCAGTTCCTTGCCGTCCTTCCAGTAGTAAAGGTCCAGGCTGTCGTAGTGGTGGTGCCCGCCCCAGTCGCTGGCATTGAGCAGCAGCAGGCTGTCGCGACCGGTCGCGCCGGTGCGCAGACCACCTTGGGAAAGGAAGGGAAAGACCACATCGGAAAAGGCCAACGGCGGCACGGTGTGTGCTTCGAACCCCGGTTCACGATAGAACACGGCGTCGCGCGCGGCGCCGCCGGACGGGGTGTCGGCGATTTCTTTCAGGAGTGCGACGTAGTCGTTGGTCGGGTACGCCACGGCCAGAAGCTCGGCGAACGAGACATCGATCCCGGTGGTGCGGTACGAGTCGGCGGACGGCGGGAAACGCAGGTTGCCCTGGAGCGACCAGACCAGGTCCTGCCAGCAGTCGCCGTAGCGTGTGTCGCGGCAGGCGTCAAAGTCGTCCAGACGCGTGCCGTCCGGGGCCGTGTAACCCGCCGGGTCGGCGTAGCGGCGGAACGCGAGCGCGAACGGCTTGATGCCGTGCATGGTCATCATGGCGTAGGCGGGCGATTCCGAAGTGCCGCCGTCAGGCAGGAACCACTCCTCGACGGTGCGCTTGAACCCGTCGAGGCCGAACCGGACCAGGCCGGGGTGGCCGACGATCATGCCGACAACAGCGGCGCCGGTGCGGTTGCCAACCGACTTGTTGTTGATGGCCGGGTCGCACACGGCCAGGTACGTGCTCTCGAGCAACACATCGTGCTCGATGCGGCGGCGCTCGTCCGCGGAGTAGACCGGAATCCCGTTCTCCACGGCGGTGCAGGTCAGGTCGTACGCGGTGGCCACCGAAACGACCCAGCCACCATCCATGCCGGAGCTCCCGATGCGGCTGGCGGACCAGTAGCCGGTGAAAATCTTGCGGTCCGGCTTGTTCGGCGGGTAGACCAGTTCGTCTTCCGGCAAGTCGTTGATGTGCTCGGCGGCGACGTGCGGATCCATGCCGGCGTACTCGCCGTAGCCGTAGCCGGCGTAGACGAGGTACTCCGGGAAGACCTCGGCGAAGCGCAGCAGGACAGCCTTGGCGCCGTGGGCGTAGCGTGGGTCGTGCGTCAGAACGTACGCCAGGCTGAGCGTGGTCAGTTCGCTGGTGATGGCGCTGATCTTGCGGCTGCGCGTGATCCCCGAAATGCTGGGTCGCGCGCGGGTGTAACCGAAACATTTGAACGTGTCGCCGCCCATGAAGGTGAGTTTCTGACCCCGACCCCACTTGCTCTCGACCACCACCTCTTCGGGGAACTCCGCATCGGGGAACACCGTTTGGCAAACTTTGCAGGTCAGCTGGTTCGGGTTCGCCCCCGACCAGGACCACTGGCCGTTCGGGTGCCACGGCAAACCCTTGGCGCGACAGGCCGGACACGGCCCCATGCAACCAGGTGTGGTCCACTCGATCATGGTCGACAGGTAATCGGGCGAGACCTTGGCGAGAATGGCGTCACCCGACTTGCGGACGCTGTCCGCGTAGGACTTGGCCCACGCGTAGCTCTCAATGTTCCGTGTCGCACGCTCCAAGTCGGCGGGCTTGATCAGACCCGTGGGGTGCACGACCTGTTCGCGGTACTTCTCCCAGTCCGACCAGTCCGTCGGGCCCGGTGTCGCAGCACGCATCTCAATGACCCTCCCGTGGAAAAAAAGAAGAACCGCAGCGGTCAGTGCCCATCGGCAGCCTCGCACGGTGTGGCGAATGGGTATGCTCATCGACTACTCCCTCCGTCGCTTGACACGTGCGGGCAATATAGCCTGTCTGCCGGGGTGTGGCGCCAGTGTGTGGGTGTGGGAGTGTGGGGGGGTGGGGGTGAAAGGCGGGAGGCGTGGGGTGCGGGCGGCGGCGGAAAAATCAAACTCGCCTGACAGGTCCGACGCGTCCGACAAGTCCGCCCCGCTGCAGTCTGAGCCCTGAACCGTCCCCTCAGCCCCGCTACCGTCCGGCGGCGCGCTGGACAATCCGCAGCGGGGCGTCTACACTTTCGCATGCGCAAGACATGGAACCAGGCGTTGGCAAAGGCGTTGACGCGGCCGCCGCAGTTGCGGGGACTGCAGACGTATCGGCTGGACGAGCGTTGGGCGCGGGTCATGCATCGCCCGAAAGCCCACGAGTTGGTCCACGTCCTGGACGGACGCGGCACGATCGTTTCACCGCGCGGCGAGTGCGAGGTGACGCGCGGCGACACGTTCGTCATTCTGCGCGGGACACCGCATCGCGACGCCTTCCCCGTCGGCCTCACGTATTCGGTGCTGTACGTGTTCTTCGACTGGCCAGGGGCCGAGCCCCTGCTGCGCCACGCCACGCCGGAACGACTTCGACACACGCCCGCCACGGCCAAGACCCTGGTGCACCACCTCATCAAGGAACTCGAGTCGGAGTATCTCGGGGAGCGACCGGACGCCGAGTCGCGCCTGCAACTGGTGCTGCTCGAGGTGCTGTTGTGCCTGGTGCGGCATTCGCAGCCGGCGGCCGTGCCGGCACCGCGCGCCAAGGTGGACCTGGCCCTGGAGCGACGACGCCGTTTGGCGCAGCAAACCCTGGAGTACTTGCGCGAACACTTCAACGAGCCTATCCACCTCGAGAACCTGGCGCAGTTCTCCGGAGTCAGCACGTTCCATCTCTGCCGCGCCTTTTCGCAGGAAATGGGCATGACCATGACCGACCTGCTGACCTCGCTGCGCATCGAGAAGGCCAAGGAACTGCTGCGCGCCGGAGACGTCCCGATCAAGGAGATCGCCGACAGCGTCGGATTCGCCGACGCTAACTACTTCGCGAAGGTGTTCCGCAAGTCCACCGGCGAAGCACCGAGCGCATTCCAGGCACGTGTGATGGAAGACGGCCGGTGAGCGCGGAGCATGGGGCACGGAGGAAGAGAAGACCACGCACTGGTGTTCGAGTTTCAGGTAAGCCCCCCCCTCGACACTCGACACCCCACCCTCGATCCAGTGTTCTCGATTGATGATACCGCCGCAGCCCACGGAGTACCGCGGCCGGGGCCGGTGATGGATGACAACGTGAACCACGACACACAACTGACGGTTCGCGAGATGGCGCAGCAGGCGCGCGCGGCGGCACGGACGCTGGCGACGCTGAGCGGCGAGGCGCGGGCCCGTGCCCTGGCCGCCATGCCGGCGGCGCTGCAGGAAGCCAAAGACGCGCTGATGGCCGCGAACCAGGCGGACATGGCCGTGGCGCGCGCCGCCGGCCTGGCCGAACCGCTGGTCAAGCGCCTGGCCGTGACAGACAAGGTGTTCCGGTACATGCAGGACCGGCTCGAAGAGGTGGCAGCCCTGCCGGACCCGGTCGGGCGTACCCTTGAGGGCCAGGTGCGGCCGAACGGACTGCGCGTCTGCCGCGTCAGCGTGCCCATCGGCGTGATCGGCATCATCTACGAGTCGCGGCCGAATGTCACCACCGATGCGGCGGCGGTGTGTCTCAAGAGCGGCAATGCCGTGATCCTGCGCGGCGGCTCCGAGGCGCTGCAAACCAACCAGGTGCTGGCGGACGCAATGATCGCAGCCACGACGGCGAACGGCATGCCGGACGGCACGATCCAAATGGTGCGGACGCCGGGGCACGAGGCGGTGCGCGAGCTGTTGCATCTGGAAGGGCTGATCGACGTGATCATCCCGCGCGGCGGCAAGGAACTGGTCCGGACGGTCGCGGCGGAGAGCCGTATACCGGTGATCAAGCACTTCGAAGGGATCTGCCACCTATACCTGGCGCCGGACGCACCGACCGAGATGGCCGTGGCGCTGGCGGTGAACTCGAAGTGCGAGCGGGTCGAGGTCTGCAATGCGCTGGAGAAGCTGCTCATCGATGCGGAGTGCGCACCACGACTGCTGCCGGCCGTGGTGCAGGCCTTCGCGGCGCAGAAGGTCGAACTGCGCGGATGCCCGCGCTGCCGCGAACTCGAACCGGGCCTGACATCGGCGACCGACGAGGACTGGACAACCGAGTACCTGGCACCGATCCTGACGGTGAAGATCGTCGACGGACTCGACGACGCGATCCGGCACATCAACACGTACGGCTCGGGACACACGGACGGGATCGTGACGCAGCGCCTGGACTGGGCGGAGCGGTTCGTGGCTGCGGTGGACTCGGCCTCCGTCATGGTCAACGCGTCGACACGGTTATCGGGCGGCGGCGACTACGGCATGGGCGCAGTGGTCGGGATCAGCACGGACAAACTGCACGCCCGCGGCCCGGTCGGCCCGCGCGAACTCACCAGCTACAAGTGGATCGCGTACGGCGCCGGACACCTGCGCGGGTAATGTGGGGGCGACCCGCCCCCACACCCCCGGCGAGGGGGCGTGATTCACTCCCCCTCGACCCCCTCGATCTTGGCCTCGGGAAGCGAATGGGGTGCAACCTCCCCATTCGCTTCCCGAGGCCGGAGGTCGTCCGCCGTCTCGACCGGTCTCCCGGTCGGCGGCGGAAGCGATGGCAGCAGTGGCGCGGGACCTCCGGGGCCGCGGCAGGGTGCGCCCGGTCCGTCCCGGACCGAGGCCCTCGACCGGGGACCAGCAGGAGCACCCCGTCAGGAACTTGCGCGGTTCCATCGGGATTCCCCCTTTGCGCCGGACGTGCAGGCGACCTCACGAGTGCGTGTGCATCGAGAGGTGCTTCTGGCAGTACTCCTTGCCGCCGGTGCACTCCATGCAGACGCGGAAGTCCATGTTCCGGTCGTCGCGCTCGGTCAGGCCGCACACGGCGCAGCGATGAAAGGCATCCGGACCGACGCGCGACTTGATGACCTGCGCCTCGAATTTCATCTTGCGCCGTCCCATGCGCATGCGATGCACGATGAGCTCGCCGAAGAACAGGAAGTAGTTGAGGCAGGATGCAATCACCATGAGCCTGGTTGGCCAGGCTGAGACGAGGAGGAGGAACCCGTACCAGACCCAGGTCAGCAGCGCCAGGTGCTTCACTTTCACCGGGAGAATGAAGAAGAGCAGGATCTGGAAGTCCGGGAAGAGCACGGCGAAGGCCAGGAACACGGACCCGGCGAGGAACCCGCTGCTTGCGGAGCCCGGGACGACAAACCAACCGAACGCGAGTGTCGCGAGGTAACCCACCAGCAGGTACACCGTGTAGCGGAACTCGCCCCACTCATGCTCAAGCGCGTCGCCCATAAGGCAGAACATATACCACCCGAAAGCCATGAAAATGAAGTTGGTGCCCGGCGGAATGAAGAGAAACGTGATCAGACGCCAGACTTCGCCCTGCTGCACGCGTACCGCGTCGAGCATCAGGTCGGCGAGGGAGATGAGCTGCATCTGGCTCAGGACATAGGCCGTCAACTGCCCGGCAACGAGAATGAGGCTCAGGTGCGGAATGCCGAGCCAGCCCAGGCGGCGCCCCAACCGGGTGAGAATGCGTTCCACGCGGGTGTCGATCTGAATCGCCATGATGGTCTCGAGGGGCTCCTAATCGTTCTCCGCAACTGATCCGGCATGGCGGGTTCGCCCTGCGCGCTTGCGACAAGGTTGCGACGACGGACAACAATGAGGCGAGAGGCAGCCGTGCGGCCCCTGGCACATCGACAACGGTCCTCGCTGATGTGGAACCGCTCCGTGGGACCGAACGCCCTATAGCATGGCATGCGACGCGCCGTTGTCAACGGGATGTGGGGGAATGCATCTGCCCCCCCCGGGCGGTGGACCGCCCGGTCATGTGTGGGCGTTACTCACTGTTTGTCCGGGGCGTTCTGGCAACGTGGCGGGAGCGGCTCGCTCCCGCGGGTGTCGGAGCGAGCCCTTCGACAGGCTCAGCGTCTGCGACCGCTCCGACCACGTCAGGCGTCAGCCCAGGTCAGACTTCAACCTTATATCCACCCGCGACTCCCATGTTGCTCGCGTGTCACTCTGCGCCGCCGCCCGGCTCGTCCGG
>MHBL01000090.1 GCA_001803235.1 Lentisphaerae bacterium RIFOXYA12_64_32 | reverse complement strand
GGGAGGCGGGGCGTGGCAGCGCGGGCGGCGGGCGTGGCAGCGGGGAGGCGGGGCGTGGGGCGTGGGGGCGTCGGTTGTAGCGGGGGGGGAAGCGGGGCGCTCCACGCCGCAAGGGCGTGGCAGCGGGGGCGGTGGGCGTGGCAGCGCTGACCCCTGGTGGTTTTTAGGGAGTGGCGGCGGGCGGGACGAGCGGCTGCGGTTGCCAGGGCGGGGTTGGCGTGGCGGTGGAGCCGGGAACGGGGTTCAGCCCGGCTTGCGGGGCAAACGGCTGGAGCACCTGGCTCTGGGTCTCGGGGAGACGCAGCGTGCCGCTCTTGCTCGAGCGGAGCCGGTGCTGTGATCCCGACTCGTCGCGGACGTAGAGAGTGGACGAGACCGAGTAGTCCACTTCGCTGCTCTGGCTAATGTCCATGGCACTCAGCAGCAATGGCAGGTTGCCGATGTGCACGGTGACTTGGTCGGTGGCTGTCGCCAGGCGCGGCACTTCGAGTCGCGCGTTGCTCAAGCCTTTCCCGACGTTGTGGCCGTTGAGGGCGATTTTATGGACCGCGCCGTCGACGACGAGGGGGAATGGGTTCTCGTTGGTGATCCGCAGTGTGAACACGGCGGTGGTTTCGAACAGGGACAGGTTCTCAAACCGCAGGTCGACCAGCGACACCTCCGGCGGGACGGTCGAGTCGAGTGTGGTGCAACCGCAGAGAAGTGTGAGCGCCGCGAGTCCGATCCAAAGGGGTATCTTCATCGTATGTGTCCTGCTCGGGGGGTGGGGGTTGGGTGTCGGGTGTCGGGGGGCGGGGGGACGTCTGCCCTCAGCTTTCTGCCTTCAGGTTTCAGGTTTCATCCCTCAACCCTCCCTTCAGAGACAAAGACTTAGAGACAAAGACTTAGAGACAAAGACCCAGATTTCGGTCTTCCCGTCTTCGTCTCCCCATCTTCGTCTCTCATCTTCGTCTCTCCGTCCAGTCCGGTTTTCCGTTTTCATGCCAAGTTTGGCACTCCCCGGTCTCACTCCAGCTTGTATGTGCGGCCTGCCTCCGGGATCTCGACGGCCCGGACGCGGGTGGTTGACAACAACAGTTCCTTGAGGTTCTTGAGTGCGTCCAACTCGCCGTGAACCAGGAACACGCACTTGAGCCGCTCCAAGTCCATGGCCCCGACATAGGCGAGGATGTCCTCATAGTCCGCGTGAGCACTGAAGGTGTTCAGTATTTTGACGCGCGCCCTGAGCGGGTATTCGGTACCGAAGATCTTGACCACCGGCTTGCGGTCCGCAAGGGCGCGACCGAGGGTGTTCTCGGCCATGTAGCCGACCACCAGGATGGTATTTCTCGGGTCCGTAATGTTGTTCTTCAGGTGGTGCAGAATGCGGCCGGCTTCACACATGCCGCTGCTGGACAGGATGATGCAGGGCTCCTTGCGTTCGTTCAGGGCCTGCGACTCGCCGAGTTCGGTCACGTAGTGCAGTCCCGAGAACCCGAAGGGGTTATCGTGGTGATCGAGGAAAGCCTTGTGCACATCCTCGTTGTAACACTCCTGGTGGACCCGGAAGATACCGGTCGCGTTCACGGCCATCGGGCTGTCGACGAAGATATCGATGTCCGGGATTTTCCTGGCGTCTTTAAGGCGGTGCAGGGAGTAGATCAACTGCTGGGTGCGGCCGATGGCGAACGCGGGGATGATGATCTTGCCGCCGCGTTTGACGGTCTCGCCGATGACCTGGGCCAGTTCGTACTGAGCCTGGTTCATGGGGTCGTGCAGCCGGTTCCCGTACGTGCCTTCGCAGAACAGGTAGTCGACATTCGGAATCGGGTCGGGACTGGCCACGATGGGCATGCCGTGCCGCCCCAGATCGCCGGTGAAGCAGACGGAGCGCGCCGTGCCGCCCTCGCGGAACGAGAGCTGAACCATTGATGAGCCGAGGATGTGTCCGGCGTTGTGGAATTCGCAGGTGACGCCATCCATCACCGGGAAGCGGCGGTGATAGTTGAGGGTGACGAAGTGCCCCAGCGCGGCGATGACGTCGCGTTCGTCGTACAGCGGCGGGTAGGCGCGCTTGGCGGGTTCCTTGCGCCGCATCCACTCGTAGTCCTTGGCCATGATGTGGGCGCAGTCCATCAGGATGAGATTGGCGATGTCACGCGTGGCCGGGGTGCAGTAGATGTTTTCGGTGTAGCCCTTCTTGGTCAGGCTGGGCAGGTTGCCGCAGTGGTCGAAGTGGCCGTGGCTGAGGACGGCCGCTTCGATCGTCGCCGGATCGAATCCGAGGTCGCTGTTTTTGTCGTGCGTTTCGGCGCGGCGCCCCTGGAACATGCCGCAGTCGATGAGGATGCGGTGGCCGTCAATGGCGAAGATGTGCTTTGACCCGGTGACTTCCATGGCAGCACCGAGTGCCTGGTACGTGAGTGCCATGATTGCTCCTTTGTGCTGTCCGGTCTGTGTTGTCGAGTGTTCCGGCTTCGTTCAGAAGCTATGCCGTGACAAGCGGGCGTCTGGTGTCGGGTGAAACGTCTTCCCTCAGCTTTCAGCTTTCATCCCTCATCCCTCCGTCTGGTGTCGGGGGCGCGATGCCAGTCAATCATCCATCAGGGGCCCTCTGGCGCGGGTTTGGGCGCCTTGGGCGGTTCTCCGCGTGTGAACAGCGCAAACCGTGCGCTGGACACGCCCGGATTCAGGTCGCCGGAAAGGACCAGTGTTGTGGGGGTCGGTTCGCCGGGATCGGCGTCGGAAACGACCAGATCCAGGCGCAGCGGTGCGGTTGCGGTTACGGCGGGTTGGCGGTCCAGGACAATTGCGACTTCGACGCCGAAGCCGTCCGGGGTGCTGCGGACGGCCGTTGAGACGCGGCGGAGATCATCTATGCCCTGCACCTCGGACTTGCCGTCGCGCGCGACGCGGACTCGGAGCAAGCCGGTGCCGCCGGGGAATTCGTCCGTCGTCGGCGCGGAGCCGTCGAGGGTGCGCAAGTCGACGAGGAATTCGACCTGGGCTGAGGTTGCTCCGCGCTCCACGCTCCCTGCTCCTTGTTCACCGGTCCTCGCTCCGTGCTCCGAGCTCCGCGCTCCGCGCTCCCTGCCGCCCGAGTCGTCGTGGACGGTGGCGGCCAGGAACAGGTTCTTGCCGAACGTTCCGGCATCAAGGCGCGCGGACAGGTCGCCGGGCCCGGTCCACCGCGTGCTGTCGCCTACGACCTGCGATACATGGCTGAGGGGGCAGCCCGAGCCGGGCCATTCACGGGTTTCGCCGTCGAGCCCTGGCGGGGCAGTCAGTGAAACGAGTTCGCCCACCATGCGGCACCAGGGCGCAACCTGGAATCGGACCTCAAAAGCACCGGACGCGTCCGGTGCGCCTGTGGCTGTGAGGTTGAGCGTCGGGCGGAGGAACTTGAGCGGCAGGTTGCCGTCCCCGATCAGCCGGAACTGTTGCCGGAACGTCTCGCCCGGGTTAAGCGTGAAACCGAGGATTTGTGGATCGACCTTCACGTTTGCCGCTTCGAATGTCCAGTCCGCCTTGAACTCCAGGCTGCGCGAGGTGGGATTGCGGCACTCGACGACGGTGACGGGGTGCAGGTCGTCCATGGGTGTGGCCGCCACGCTCTGGCGGAGTCTCTCGCGTTCCATCTGCAGGTTGCGCGCGAAACTCCGGACGGTGGCAATGTCATCGCAGGGCAGAGCGCGCAGCGACAGGCCGTCAGGCCCCAGGTTGCCCCAGACGAAACGGGAGGGTTGGCCTTGGGATGAGAGCGGCGGAATCGCGAGGTAATTGATGCCGCCCGGCTGCTCCCACCAGGCAAACCCCGCGCTGTCCGCATAGATGATCCAGACCCGGGGGCGGGTCGAGAAGAGCTGGGCACTCAGAGTGGACCAGAGGCGGCAGTCGGGGTCACGCCAGCCCGGCCCGTCAAAAATCAGAACGATGGGGATGTCCCGTGGCGTCGCCGCGAACTGGGCCTGGAGCCATGCATGCTCTTGTGCAACCCGTTGCGCGTTGGCGTCGCCGCGCAGATTGTCCACCGTCAGGAGGAGGATTCGGCCCAGGGTTGGGCAATCGATGGCCAGGTGCCGGTGGCTGGCCGGCCCGGGAAAGAAGAAGACCGGAGTGCCGGGGGCAGCGTCGGGCGTCACGCCGCGTCGCCCGAGCACGATCGCGAACGAGGGGCCAAGCGCCGCCGCTGAGATCAGGCAGTCTTGGACGGACGATGGGTCCGGCGCGGTTCCGGTGGGTTCGACCATCAGGGCGAAGGTGCAACGGGGTTCGGCGTACAGCGGGCCGATCGTGACGTCCGCGATGCCGCCCGGCTCAGAATGGGAAGCCCATGGCTTCGGAATCAGCGGTTTATTAACTTCAGGGAGAATCGGTTGCGTTACAGTCTGTGCAGAGTTCGCCGGTCGTGGCGCGATGCGGGGAAGTGGTGTCCGGCAGCCGACCGTGAGCACCGCAAGCACCGTGACGAGGGCAGCAACGCGGGTGAAACCGGTCCGACCTCGTGGCCGCTCCGGCGTTGACGCCAGGCCCGACAGATTGGGTTTGTGGCTGCAGTTCACGTCGCATTCCGTAGTACTGGGAAGCTCACGTTAAAGGATACCGCGCCTGCGGGAAAAGAAAAGGAAACGCGCGGGAAATTGCGACCTGTGTAATATAGGGGAACAGGCCCTGTCACCTTCCGACAGTACCGCGGGCGGCCCCCCGCCCGCTTCACGGTACGCACATGGAACAAGGCTCGTATGGCGGGCGGAGGGCCGCCCGCGGTACTGCCTGTCAGGCGGGGCCGGTCTGGGCCCGCACGCCGTCGTTCCACCCGCCACTGACGCTTCACCGGGCGGCAGAGTGTTGGAATGGCCGATTGTTGCGCTACCATAGACGTGCCGCTGTCGGCGCAGAAACATGAGGGCGAAAAGCGGATGGCCAGAGAGATGTCCAGCCACGAGTCCAACTCCACGGGCGGGGTGACGCAAGGTTGTCCCGGGCGTGCAGCCGACAAGTTTGTGCTGGCCGTGGCGCCGATGGCGGGGATTACGCACAGCGCTTTTCGGCGGCTCCTAACCGAGTTGGGCGGCTGTGACCAAATCTACACCGAGATGCTGGCCGGGACGGCGCTGCTGGGCGAGCGGCCGGATTCGCCCTATCTCAAGCGGCATCCCGGCGACGGCAAGGTGATCTACCAGCTCCTGCTGCGCGACGCGAACCGGATCGAGCCGATCGTCGACCGACTCCGGTCATGCCTTCCCGATGGTCTGGATCTGAACTGCGCGTGCCCCGCGGCCCGGGTCCGGCGCGTCGGCGGCGGCAGCGACCTGTTCGACGATGCGCCGCGGCTGGAGGCGGTGCTGCGCGAACTGCGCCGGGTCTGGACCGGGCCGCTCAGCGTCAAGGTCCGCCTGGGCAGGGATTCGAGCGACGGCTGGCGCGAGGCGTTCCTGGATCGGTTGCGGCTGATCCGCGACTGCGGCGTGAACAGCCTGAGCATCAACCTGCGGTTCGCCGCCGATCGACTGACGCGACCGGCTCGGCACGAACTGCTCCCGTGGGTGTGCGCGGAGGCGGGGGTGCCGGTGACCGCGAACGGCGATATCACTGGCCCGGAAACCGTCGCTGCGCATCCTGAACGCTTCGCGGCTTGCGCCGGACTGATGCTCGGCCGCATGGCCGTGGTGCGGCCGTGGGTGTTTGCTGCCTGGCGGGGGGGCGGTGCGGACTACGCCGCGCCGGACCTGGCCGGCGTCTGGCGCCGGCTCGTGACCTTGGTCCGCGAGGACTTTGAACCTGAAAAGGCCTTTCGCCCCATCCGCCTGTTCACCTGCTGGTACTCGCGCAACTTCGCGTTCGGGAACACGCTCTTCGGCAGAGTGTGCTACGCCCCGGACCTGGAGACGCTCCTCGCCCGGACCGAGGCGTTCCTGGCCAAGAACCCGGCCGTCGCGGACAACCCGTCGATGCGCGATTTCTGAGGTGCCGGAAGCGGTTGTGTTACCGGCCCAACCGCAGGACTCCCTCGGCTGCATGCGCCTTGTCGGCTTTGCTGTCTCCGCAACTGCGAAACACGCGAGAGTCGCGAACGTGATGTGGCTCGGTGCGTCTGGCGCCGACGCGGGGTGCTCGGGCCGGCTGTGTCCCGGCGAAGCTGCCTGGGCGAAGACGGATCTCCGGCCGAGGGCCTCGGGCCGGGACGGCCCCGAGCACTCTGCCGCGGTCCCGGAGGTCCCGCGCCACTGCCGGTTGCCGCGAACAACCGACCGTGCGCAGGCTTCGCCGTTTGTGGCTTCACCCGGCCAGTTCGCGCTTGGCGGCGGCGGCGATGGCGTCGAGTGCTTTGCCGAGCGCTGGGTCGATGGGTTCCGGTCGGTGCTCGGCCAGGATCTGCTCCTTGCGGGCGCGGCACCGGTCTTCGGTGCTGGGCGCGCCGTGGTCTTTCCACGCCTGGTAGTAGTCGCGGTCGAGCAGGGCTGGGAACCACAGTTCGTCGCGGTACCGGGTGGCGGTGTGTTCATGGTCGATGAACATGCCGCCCGGACCCAACTCTTCGAGGGCCTCGAGACCCAGGGCCGCGTCGGACAGGTCGGGTTGGCGGAGGACGCGCTCGACGTACGCGATTACCTCGTTCTGCAGGGTCAGGATGTCCAGTGACGTGGCCTGGTCGACGCCGCAGATGCCCATGTGCCCGAAGATGTCCGCGCCGGCCGCCGCACCCATGGCCAGGGTCACGCCGGCCTCCAGGCCCGCCTGCGCGTCGGGGCGCTTCGAGTCGGTGAGCCCGACGTTGATGTAGACCGGCAGGCCGTAGTGCTTGCCCATTTGCGTCATGCCGACGCCGAACACCGCCTGCTCCGGACCGGAAAAGATCATCTGCGTCGTGCGCATGTCGAAGGCGTGGCAGATGCCGCCGTAGCAGACGGGCATGCCGGGCCGGACCAACTGCGTGATGCAGATGCCGGCGAGGATCTCCGCGTTCTCGACCGCCATGGTGCCGGCTGCGCTCATGGGCGCGGACAGGCCCATCTGCGCCATGGGCCCGATGGGCACCGGGAGATTGAGTCGGGCCGTTTCGTACAGCAGGTCGATGCCGTTGAACGGGAAGCGCAGCGGGCTGATCGGCTCGAAGAACGGGTAGCAGAGCGGTTGCGCGGTTGCGGCTTGCTCACTGCCGCGCACGGCAATCATGATCTCGTTCAGGTACCGGGCGGAGGCGCGGTCGTGGTACCAGAACTGGATCGGCTTGGTGGTGTTTTTCAGCATGGCGACCATGACGTCGACGCAGCGCGCCGCGACCGGGAGTTCGTGCGGGTCGGACATGGCGCCGGCGATGTTGATGTTCTCCAGGGCATCGGCGAAACGCGCGGCGGTGGCGACATCGTCGAGGGTCGTGAACCGGCGCGGGCCGCCGATGCTGTCGACCCAGTTCGCTTCGCCCGCAATGCTGTTGTAGTTGCGCGCGCCCTGGCCGAACCGTGCGGCCTTGCGCACATCGCGGCCGTAGAGGGTGAACGACTTGCCCGCCTGCTGGAGTGACTTGGCGACCAGTTCGGGCGGAATCCGCACGCGCTGCAGCTTGACGTCGACGTTCGCGCCGGCAGCGGCGAAGCGGGACAGCATGTCCGGGTGCGGCACTTCGACGCCGGTCCGCTCGAGAATGCGCAGCGACGCCTGGTGGATGCGCTGAATCTGGTCCGGGGTCAATACTTGGCTGAACATCGGCGTGGTCTCCTGAGCGAAGGCTTGGTCCTTGGTGCTGCGTTTGTGTCCCGAGGCGATGGTTTGCCGGGGGCTTTCCGCCCCCGCACCCCCGACCAAGGGGCGTCATTGACTCCCCTTGGAACCCCTCGGGGTTGCATCGGGAATCGGGCGGGCATCCCCCGAGCCGGATGCCCGCCCGATTCCCGATGCGAGGCCGTCCGCCGTTTCGGTCCCGCTTTGCGGGACGTGCGGCGGAGTGGGTTCAGCGCTCCTCGCGAGGCGGTCCCGATGTGGCGACGGGGGCACGCGTCGTAACCCGTCCGTGAATCCGCTTCGTTCCGCGTGGCAGGCTCAGGGGCATTGGCTGACCCCTGACCCCCGTTCTTACCTCCGTGCGAACTGGGGCAGGTACGGCTTCTGGACTGCGAGCAGGTCGTCGGCCAGGCGTTGGGCCTGCTCCACCGATCCGACCGCCCCGTCGAGAACCAACGCCTGCACGAATTTATCACGGCTTCCCTCAAGTGCCGCTTCGACGACCGTTTCGACCCATTGGAATCGCGACGCCAAGGTGCCGGCGATGAAGGGCGGCAGCGGCGGGAGGATCAGGGGCCTGAGTCCGGTCGTTTGGGCGACGGCCGGGCTCTCGACCACCGCGTCGGCGGGTAGATTCGGGACTTGGCCGCGGTTCGGCAGGTTCACCGAATACACGTTCCCGGCGTCCTGCCGGATGTCGTTCAGGATGTCCGTTACCTTTTCGGAATAGCCTCGGTCCTGGGAGAGGTAGTCGGCCGGGAGCGGGTCGGGGGACACGGCGTCGGCTCGCTGCGCGGCGAAGCTCTGGTCGCCGCGCTCGATAATGCTCTCGAATCCATGTCCGCCGAATGCGTCGATGCCCAGGGTCTTGCCGAAGAACGCTTTCTCGCGGCCGAACATGTGCGGGAAGAATTCGGCGACGTGACTGTCGCCCGGGGCTGGATAGGCGCCGGTCAGCGCGAACAGTTGCCACGTCAAAGGATCTGAAATGCTCGGGCCCGCCTGGTCGCGACTCATGGTCCCGGATGGGTCCGGGAGGTTGGCGACAACCTGGCTATGGCCACAGGCCTCGAGTTGCGCGAGTTTCCGGGTGGCGATCTCCCTGAGCTTGGGCATGGCATCCTGGCCGTCGACGCGTACCTCGGTGAACCACGTCAGGTGATTAATCCCGACGGCGGTGTAGCGCAGGCGGTCAGCCGGGACCTCGAGCAGGGTCGCCAGGCGGTTCGCCACACCGGTCACGCCGTGACAGAGTCCGACCATGTTTGCACCGGTCGCTTTGCGGACACCGCGGCAGACCGCGCTCATCGGGTTGCTGTAGTTGAAGAACAGCGCGTTCGGCGCCAGTGCCAGGACGTCACGGGCGATATCGACCATGGCGGGGATCATGCGCAGCGCGCGCGAGGTGCCGCCGGGCATGACGGAGTCGCCGACCGGCTGGAAGATGCCGTGCTTGCGCGGCACGAACACGTCCTGTTCCCAGGCGCGGCGACCCCCCACGCCAATGGTGCAGATGACGATCGTGGTATCGGGGAGAAGCTGCCGCCGGTCCGTGGACGCGCTCAGGACGAGTCTTGAGTCGCCGACCTGCAGGACCTTGCGCGCCAGCTTGGTCGCGACGTCAAGCGCGTCGGGGTCAGTATCGACCAATCCCAGTTCGCCTTCCCAATTCTTCCGGACCATGTCGGTCACCAGCGCGCGGGTGAACACGGCGCTTCCGGCCCCGATGAGTACGACTTTCTCCTGCATGTGAGCACCTCGTTCCGGTTGTATGGATCGGTTGCTGTTGTTGCCTGGTGGCAGTGTGCGACGTTCGCGTTCTCCTGAGTATAATACACACCGCGCCGGTGCGAAGGGCCATTGTACATTTCAGCCATCGTGTTGTACATTCGGGTCAGGGGCAGTGAGAAACGGCGGCCGAAGGACGATCCGCCCGATCAGCCCCATCAATCCGATGCGTCCGATGATATCGATGACCCCGAATGGGTCCTATGAGACCGAGTGGGGTAGCGCCGTCCGCGTGATCGAAGGCGGCGCTTCCCGCCCCCTGAACTGAACACCGAGGCACGCCTATGTCCACGAAGTTGATGCGTTTTACTCTGAGTGCAGAGAATCCCGTCGTCGCGTCGCGGGCGAGGTACAGCCAACCGCCGCCGGCGCCGGTGTTCGATATGCACTACGATCTGGAGATGGGGGTTGTGCTCCATGGGCGTATGAGACGGTTCCTGGGCGACACCGTCGCGGAGCGTGGGCCGGGTGAAGCCTGGCTGTGCGGCATGTGGGAAACGCATGGATTCGACATTGTCGAGGCTCCTTGTGAAGCGGTGGTGATGGTCATCTGGCCGCCGTTGCTGGCGAGTCAGCGGTTTCCGCAAGTGCCGGCGCTGTCGTTGCTGGCACCGTTTACACTGCCAGTCGGGCAGCGGCCAGGCCAGGCGCCGGCACTGGCCGCGGAGATACTGCATCTCGGGCAGGGGATAGCGGAAACGGCAGCCGGCACCGGTGCGGCGCGCGCGGTGCGGTTGCAGTTGCAGGTTGTCGAGCTCTTGGTGCGGTTGTGGGAGACGCTCGATGGGCAGGGGGTCGCGAGCAGCGCCGTCGGTCCGGACGCATTTCACCGCCTGACGCCGGCGCTGGACCGGGCGTTTGCGTCCCGCCGTGCCGTCGGCAGCGACGAGGCGGCACGGTTGTGCCGGATGAGCACGCGCCAGTTCGCCCGGGTGTTCCACGACCTGATGGGGATCACGTTCGCGCGTTTCGCGACGTGTCAGCGGCTGCACGGTGCGGCGGACGCGCTGCTCAACACTGACGAGCCGGTCAAGACGGTCGCGGCGGAATGGGGATTCGTGGACGCCAGTCACCTGCACCGGCTGTTCCTGAAGCACTACGGCTGCTCACCCGCAACGTACCGCTCTCGCTGCCGAAGTCAGGATCCGGGGTGAGGTGAGTTGGGACGAGGGGCGGGTTGTGAGTGAGTGTGGGTGTGTGGGTGGATGGTGACTCAGGAAGTGGTAGAGTAGGAGCGAGTGGCGGAGCGACAGTACGGATTGACCGCGGCCGGGGTTCGGCATTGGGGCGGCAGGCGAGATTCGGGCCGGGATGGCGATCGGGCAAACGCAAAGGAGTTAAGGAATCATGGCGACGCTCAGAGTCGGGTTTGTGGGTGCAGGCGGGAACGCGATGGGGCACATGAAAGGCGTGAAGGCCGTTCCGGATGTCGAGATCGTCGGCATCTGCGATGTGGACATCGAGCGGGCGAACAAGGCCACCGCCGAGCTGGGCGGCCGGCCGTACTCCGACGCGCACGAGCTGCTGAAGAAGGAGAAGATGGACGCGTTGTACGTGAGCGTGCCGCCGTTCGCGCACACGGACGTCGAGATCAAGGCGGCGCGCAAGGGCATCCATCTGTTCGTCGAGAAGCCGGTGGCACTGGACATGAAGACCGGGCTGAAGGTGCTGAAGGCGATCCAGGCCGCGGAGGTGATCTCCTGTGTCGGGTACCAGCTTCGGTACTCGGAGACGGTGGACCGCGCCAGGAACTGGCTGGCGGGTCGCACGGTCGCCATGGTCAACTGCCACCGCTGGGGCGGTGTGCCGGGCACGCCGTGGTGGCGCGTGATGTCCAAGTCGGGCGGCCAACTTGTCGAGCAGACGACGCACAACCTGGACATGATCCGCTGTCTGTGCGGCGAGATTGTCGAGGTGCATGCGAACTACGCACTGCGTCTGTGCAATGACATGCCGGACTTCGATATTCCGGACGTGATGGCCACGACGTTCAAGCTGGCCAGCGGCGCGGTCGGGGTGCTGACCTCGAGCTGCGTCTTCACGGAGGGCGGCGGCAAAGGCGAACTCGAGATCATCGCGGGCAAGAAGATTCTGAAGTGGGGCCATGCCGCGATCAGCGCCACGCCGGGCGAACACCCGGACCTGGCCGCACCGGTCGGGCCGATCCCGTCGATTGACGCGACCTTCATGGACGCGGTCAGGACGGGCGACAGCTCGAAGATCCGCTCCCCGTACCTGGACGGGTTGAAGAGCCTGGACGTCACCTTGGCCATGAACAAGTCGGCCGTGATCGGCAAGCCGGTCAAGCCGTACTTCGCGACACACGCGGAATGAGCGTGGAGGGTGCTAAAGCATTGCCTGGCAACCGCCGCCGTGGGTTTTGCGGATCACGCGCCGCTCAGCTCTGCGCCCTGGCCCGGAACGCGGTCGGGGTCTGGCCGGTTTCTTTCTTGAACAGGCGCGAGAAATAGTACACGGTTTCGCAGCCGCTGCGCTCGGCGACCTCCTTGATGCTCAGGGTCGGCTCGACAAGCAGTCCCTTGGCCTTCTCGATGCGGGCGTGGATGATGCGTCGGATGGGCGACTCCTTGCCCTGACTGCGGAACAGGTGTCGCAGGTAATCGCGGCTCACGTACAGTTCGTCGGCCAGATCGCTGACCGAGAGTTGGCCTTCGCACTCCTCAATCAACTCCAGCGCCTTGTCAACGATCTTGTCCTTGTCCGGCCCCGCGGGGTTGGCGGCGGCCACTGCGCGTTCGGTCAGGCCCACGATTTCCAGCGTCAGTCCATCGGCGACGCGGCGGAAACCGGGCCGTCTGTCGCTGAGTTCGTGGACGAGCCGCTCGCAGGCGCGGCGCAGGAGGCCGTCGGGATCCTTCCAGGCGCCCGTGTGCCGCTCCAGGCCGCTGCCGATCAGGCCCAGGCAGATGGTGGTCACGGCGGTCGGGTTGGTCTGGTCATGCAGCACACCGGCCGGAATCAGCGTGAAGACGCCGCGCTGCACGGGGTGCCGGAGCGTGTCGACCTGGCTCGTGCCTGTCCCCTCGACGTAGTAGACGAGCTCGAGTGCCTCGTGCGTGTGCAACGGGCAGGGGTGCCCACGCTGCAGTTTCACCACGGCTGCAAAGTGCAGTTGCACCGGGGCCGCGGACGGGATCGGAATGTCAAGGCGTCTGGGCATGGCTGACTCACGTGTGGTCCGTGTCGTAGTGGGGGTCTTCCACCCCCACACCCCCGGCCAGGGGGCGTCATTGACTCCCCCTGGACCCCCTCGATCAGCTTCGGGCAAAATGCGACCGCTGCCGGCGGTCGCATTTTGCCCGAAGCGGTGCCGTCCGCCGCGTGCCGGTTACCGGCACGCGGCGGAACAAGAGAACCGCAAGGGCCGTCACTCCTGTCCCAATTCCTCCGCCTCGCAATGTGTGTCGTTTCTCTTCCGAAAAGTGCAATACGCCGTCCGAAACGTGCATTGCCGGGAACGTTGTTCGCAGGCATTTTAGACGGCATACACTCAGAATGCAATCTTAATCGTTCGAGCACAGGGCATCAACAGCAATAGTCTTCCCGAACGCCAAACACCAAACACTGAACACGCCCCCGCGTTTCCCAACCTCTGAACCCTTGAACCCCGGAACCCGAAAGGAACTCTCCCTCATGGCTCGCAAACGCATCCCGGTGATTCTGGACACGGACATTGGCGGCGACATTGACGACACGTGGGCGCTGGGCTTCATGCTCAGGTGTCCGGAGTTGGATGTGCGCCTGGTGGTCAGCGGCACGGAGGACACGCGCTACAAGGCCAAGATAGTGGCCAAGTTTCATGAGGCCGTCGGCCGTGCGGACATTCCGGTTGGCATTGGCGTGCCGACCCAGTATGACCCTGTCCATAAGACGCAGGCGGCCTGGGTGGAGGACTATCGGTTGGAGGACTACTCCGGCACGGTGCACGAGGACGGCGTGGCGGCACTGATCGATACGATTATGAGGTCGAGAGAGACGATCACGCTGATCTGCATCGGGCCGGTCCCGAACATCCGCGAGGCGCTGAAGCGTGAACCGCGTATTGCGCCGAAGTGTCGTTTCGTGGGCATGCACGGCAGTATCCACATGGGGCACGACGGCCGGCCGGGCGCGGTGGCGGAGTACAACGTGGTGCGCGACGTGGCGGGTGCCAAGGCGGTGTTCACGGCGCCGTGGAAGAGCATGGTCATTACGCCGCTGGACAGTTGCGGCTACGTGGTTCTGTACGGGCCGAAGTACCAGCAGGTGCGCGCCAGCAAGGACCCGATGGCTGCGACGATCATCCAGAACTACCGCATCTGGCGGAACTCGGGCGGCATCTTCGAGACGCGCAGTTCGATCCTGTACGACACGGTGGCGATCTACCTGGCGTACACCGACGCGCTGCTGAAGATGGAGACGCTGCCGATCGTGATCACCGACGACGGCCACACCAAGGTGGATCCGAAGCACGGCAAGCGCATGCGCGTGGCCACCGGCTGGAGGGATCTGCAGGCGTTTGACGACCTGCTCGTCGCGCGGTTGACCGGGGGGAAGTGAGGTGCCGGGGCGTCGGCAGAACGCCGGGGCTGCCGCCGGGGTACGTGGTCGGCAGCACCGGCTCGTCCGGGCGGGGCGTCGATTGGGAAAAAGGGGGGGGGCGCCAACCGCCCCCCCTTTTTCCCAATCGACGCCCCACGGGCACAAGGCCCG
>MHBL01000089.1 GCA_001803235.1 Lentisphaerae bacterium RIFOXYA12_64_32 | reverse complement strand
TGGGAAGGTGCGGACCATTGCGCGCAATTGCGGGGTGACTTCTGGCGACCGAGCACTAGTCCTGGCGACCGAAGGTGGCGTCCAGTGACATCAGATTGCGGGAGTCTTGGAGCGCCTCCGGGTCCAACCGTGGACGTCGCAAGATCCAGCGCGGGGCAACCGCCCGTTCTTCCTCCGGACGGTTCATGAGCAGAGCGGCACAGAGCGTGTGCTCTTTAAGCCACCAGACGCTGAACTGCTTTTGTTTCATCTGGCTACGATAAACGACCTGGTCGTGGCCGTCCGCATCGCCCCACATTTCATAGGAGAGATCAAAGACATCCGAGAAGAAATAGGGCACATGGATAAACGGCTGGAGTTTACCCATCATGTTGCGCATCGCCACCCGCGCCTGCTCCACGGCGTTATCCCAGTGCTCCACCCGTCGGCGGCGGTCGAACACTTGATCGGGGTAGCTGGCGATATCGCCGGCCGCCCAGACGCCCGGCACGTTGGTCTCAAGAAATTGGTTGACTTTGATGCCGTCGGCTGTGTCCAACGCGGTCCGCTTAAACAGTTCCGTGGCCGGGGTAACGCCAATCCCCGCCACGATAAAGTCTGCGGGTACTTCATTTCCCGATGCCAACACCACCTGGCAGCCGCGATTCCTATGGGTCAAGGCAACGACCGCCTCCCCTTTCATGAAGGTAATGCCATGAGCTGCAAACTGACGCTCAAAAAACGCTGAAACCGGCGGGGTGAACAGCCGTTTCCAGACCCGATCCTCGGGGAAGACCATGGTCGTGCGCACTCCGTGACTTGCCAAGACGGAGGCAACCTCCATGCCAATGAAGCCTGATCCGATGACCACGGCCCGCTTCCCTCGTTTGATGTGCGCCCGAATGCCCTGCGAATCCCTGATCTGTCGCAGATAGAAGATATTGGACCGGCTGGCTCCCGGCACCTCTAACCGTCGAACCGTCGAACCCGATGCAATAAGCAATTGGCCAAAGTCAATTACCTTCCCAGAAGTGCCCCGGACACATCGTCGTCGAAAATCCACTTTCCCGACCGGGAAGTTGCGGAAAACAGCGATGCCATGCTCCCGGTAAAAGGGGGCGTCAGAAATCTGGATATCGCTGACTTTCTCTTTGCCGGCCAGAAAACCCTTCGAAAGTGGGGGGCGCTCATAGGGCAGCGCATTTTCTGCCGTGACGATTGCCAGCCCCCCTCCTTTGCCGCCCTGCGCGACGAACTCTTTGGCGGCATATCCAGCAACCACGCCCCCACCCAGGATGACCATTGGGAAGGATTTCATGGTTTCGGGTTCCAGTCTGTGTTGATCAACAACGCAACCAATGATTGCCTGTTTTCCGAGCGCCGCAGGTGTCCGCTGTGGTCTGGATGTGGCGAGATGCCAGACCGCCCTTCTACTTCCTGCCTGTCAAATCCTGCGTTTCGTTCGCGATCGCGAGTTCCGGGCGGGCGGCCCATTCCGTCCAGCCGGCGTCATACCAACGCACACTCGAATACCCCAGCAGACGCTTCAGCACGAAGACGGTCTGGCTGGCCTGGTGCCCGGTCCGGCAATGCACGATGACTTCGGTGTCCTTGGACGGGATCATCTGACTGTAGGCGGCGGCGAGTGCGTCGATCGGCTTGAAGGTGACGGCCTTGTCGGGACTCGTGATGACATCCTCGGAGAAGGGGCGATTGAGCGCACCGGGGATATGGCCGGCACGGGCCTCGTCAGACTTCTTGCCCGTGTAGAAGTCCGCCGGCCGCACGTCGATGATCACGGTGCCGGGTTTCCCGAGTTGGGCCGCCACGGTCCGGAAGTCCACCGTGAAGTCATCAGCGTCCCTCCTCGCCGGGTATCCCGATTCGACGACGGCGGGAAGAGCAGCGTTTGCGGCTCGGCCTTCCTGTGCCCACTTGGCGTACCCTCCGTTCATGACGACATAGTCCATGTGCCCCAGCCGCTCGAATGCCATACCGGCCAAGGTGGTGTCGTACAACTTGTCGCCAGACACGACAACGATGGTGTCCAGAGGCTGCAACCCCATGAGCGAGAACTGGGCCGCGAGCATGGGAGGGGGCAGGAGCATGGACGGCACTCCCCCAATGTTGCCGCGGAAACTTTCCACGTTCAGGCTGAGTGAACCCGGAATGTGCGCCGTATTGTATTCCGGCTGGGGCCGCAGGTCAATGACCTTGAGGCCCGGCGTGCCGAGCCGGGCCGCCAGCCAGTCTGTCTCGACGACGCGCGGCATAGCGGCGCTCACCGGCGCGGTGGCGACGCCGACCTTGGCGGAAGCCGTGGGCATGGCGAAGAAGGCGCGCCAGGCGTTGACCCGGGCGGCGTCGACCGTCGTCAGCGGTTCCGGCCGCAGCGAGACGGGCGTCAGGCAGCGATCCCGGAAGCCCTGCAAGCCGTCCGTCAACATGTAGACGTTGCCGAAGCCCTGGCGCTGGAGCGAATCGCGGGCTTGGGCGGGATGGGTCATCCCATTAGAGTACAGAACGATCGGGCCTCTGTTCTGGTAGGGTTGAAGGGCCGCCGCCAACTGGGCAAGCGGCACGTTGAGGGCGCCGCGAATGTGGAAGGCGTTGAACTCGGCCGCTGGACGCACGTCCACGACCACCAGATTCGGTTCGCCGGCCATCAGGCGATTGGCGAGCTCTTCGGGTTCGATATGGTCCAGCGCCTGCTCCACCTTTTCCATCAGAACCGTCTCGTCCGTGGCTGTTACGGTGGCTGCGCCCGCGGACTTCGCAGAAGCCCCTGCTGTGGCGGGGCTCAGTACGAACAAGCCGCCCGCCAGCACCACCAGCGCCAGGCTGAAGGCCTTCAGGAACGGCGACCCCAGATATGGCCCGCGCCCGGTGCGTGCTTTCTCGGCCCACTCCGACAGCCAGAAGGCCGCCACGGCCGCCAGCGTGAACGCGAGGGTGAACCCATTGCGCGACATGCCCACGGTGGCATAAATCATCTGCGTGCCCCGATCCCCGGCCGTGTACAGCGACCGGATCACGGGAAACAGCTCGTTGAACAGGACGCTGCCACCGATGGTGCCAGCCAGGAACACGAACGCGTCGATTCGGCCGGCGGCGAGCCCCGCCGCCGCCGTGCCAGGGCACCAGGCGCCCATGACAAATCCGACGCCGAACAGCAGGCCACCGACGATTTGGGCGCCGTAGATGGTCGGCATGAGGAAAACCTGGTCCAAGCGCATCCACCCGAAGCCCACCATATACGAGAGCCCCAGCATGGCGGTGATAAGGGCGGAGAACATCACTTTCACAACGGCCATGTCGGTGAAGTAGAAGACGCCAGCCAGGCGGCGCGAACTGCTGAAACCGGCACGCTCGAGCGCGAAGCCGAAGCCGAAACCAACCAGCAGTGCGAGGAACAAGGCTCGGGAGGAACCGAGTGCGTCGAGGCTGTAGAGGGTGTTAATCATGCCACTGCCTCCTTACAAACCAGGCCGTGGCATAGCCGCTGGCAAAGAGACAGACCAGAAACACGAGACTGCCGGTGAGTAGCAGCGCACCGCCGCTCAGCCCCTGACCGGAGGTGCAGCCCTGGGCAAGGCGACTCGCGAAGCCGATGATCACGCCGCCCGCGAGGGCGTATGCGAGCCGGTGGGGCACGGATGCCGCGGCGCCACGTTCGACCTGAATACGTGCACGGTTCGCCAGCAGCGCCGAAAACAGTGCTCCGACGAAAGTGCCAACGAACATGAACACGAGGTAGTAGTTCAGTGGTTTCGCGCCCCACTTGCCGAAATACTCGCTGCCCAGCGTGTGAGAAGCCGCGACGCACATGGAGAGCGAGGCACCGATGCGCGCGATGCCGCCCGACGCGCCCAGCCCGGCACCGAGAATCACAAACGAAGCCAGGAGCACCAGCCCCAGCAGAACCCCGGCAAGGTAGGGGTTCCAGTAGGGTTTGGGGTTCCTTCGCGTATTCCCCATCTCCGTTGTCATAGTTCAATCACCCCTTTCCGCGTTCTTCGTCCCCGTTCCATCCGGCACGGACCCGCGGCTTGCCTGACACCTGAAACCCGCCCCTGGCACCTCACCTAGCACCCCGCGCTTTTCTTCTTGGGCGTTGTGGGGACGGCCGGTGCCGGTGCGGTTGGCAGCGCAGGAGCCGGCGCGGGAACTCCCGGTTTGGCGGCGGGCGCTGAGGTCGGAGACGGGGATGCCGATGTGCTCGGCGCGACGGACTCGTTCCAGTACGCTTCCAGTCCGCCATAGAGCACCTTGATCGGCCGCTGAGTCTTCTGTGAGAGAATGCCACCCGCCGCCATCGCCAGTGAGCCGTCGCGATCCACGATGATCAGAGGAACCGCGCCGTTGAGGTAAGCCGGATTGGCGATCACGTCCGCGATATCCGCATTGCTCGAGCCGGGCAGGCTGAAGTCCGCATACAGCGCCGGCGGACGCACGTCCACGATCTCGAACGTGCCGGGGAGGTCCATCAGCATGCGTTTGAGTTCCGCGGCGGCCAGACGTTCCGGGAGTCTGACGGCTCGCGTGGCGGGCGCGCCCGAACCGTGTCCGCTCCCGACAGCGCTCAACGTCGGCAGCCCGTCGGCAATCCATGCCTCGCTGCCACCCTCCATGTTGAGGACGCTTTTGAAACCCATCTTCTGGAGCACGGCCGCCCCCATGCTTGAGCGATAGGCCGAGTTGCACACGGTGAGGACCGGCATGTCTTTGGACAGGCGTTTGCCATCTGCGAACAACTTGTTCAACGGGATGTTCAGTACGTTGCCGATGCGCAGGCCCATCCACTCGGTCGGCAAGCGCACATCGACGATGATGGGTGCCGTACCAGCCTGCATGTGCTGATAGAGCTCCTGGGGCTTCACTAGCCTGAGGGATCCGACAGGGAGGGCGGCCTGTTTCCACGCGTCCGGACCGCCCTGCAGAAAGCCGGCGGGCGCATCGTACCCGATGCGCTTCAGGCGAAATGCGGCTTCCTGGACTTCGCCGTCCGAACCGACAAGCACGAATGGCTCACCCCACGGGATCATGATGCCCGTCCAGGTCTCAAAACGGCCACGAATACCGATGTTGATCGCATCGGCAGGATGACCGGCGGCAAAAGGCTTGGTGTCGCGCACATCCACAAGCCACGCCCCTTTCTGCGCCCGAACGGCGACATCGGCGGCTGGCAGAGCCGGCGGCGTGGTCTTCTCCCAATCCACGAGCGGCGGGCCGTCGTGGTTCATTTTGGCATTGTGTTTGAAGTACTGGGGGGCGTCGGGAAGCCCGTCGATCACGGCCATGATGTAGGAGGGCAGATCCTTATGCTGCAGGTAGGGGTTCTCCCTGCGTTGCTCCCCGATCGTGGAAACAGGCTTGTCGCTCAGGTTTGCGCCGCAGAGCGAGCCCGCCCCGTGGGCCGGGAAGAACCTCGTCTCGTCGGGCAGTTTGGAGAGTTTGTCCTTCCACGAATGATAGCCCATTTCTGCCAGTTCGGCGGCGCTCATGCCATCGCCCATCAGGTCGGGACGTCCGACGCTGCCGATGAACAAGGTGTCGCCGGTAAGGACAAACGCCGGGTTCGTCTCGGAGGCCGGATGATACACGGAAAGGCAGGTGCCGTCAGGGGTGTGCCCCGGAGTCGTCACGATGACCGCCCGCACCTTGCCGAAGGCGATGGCATCGCCGTCCTTGACTGGCTTGTGCGGGTAGCCGGCCTTGGTGGCGTCGTTGGCGATGATCTCGGCACCGGTGGCCTTGGCCAGTTCCATGTGCCCCGCCACGAAATCAGCATGCGAATGGGTGAGGTAGACCCGGGTGATCTTCAATCCCAATTCCTGCGCATCCTTCAGGTAGCGGCGGATGTCGCGGGCCGGATCGACGATCATGGCTTCCCCGCCGCTGCCAATCAGGTAGGAATAGTGCGAAAGGACGGCCAGGTTGTACTGACGGAACACGAAGTCTGTGGCCTTCTGTTCTGTCTCCTTAACCAGTTGAACGTTGGCCGCTTCGTCGCCGTGTGCCGCCGCCTCCGCGTCACCCGGCAGGCTGACCGCCCGCGTGGCAGTGGCCACGAGCAGCAGCCCCAGCGATATGTATCCGACCAGACCCGACCGCTTCATGCAGAGACTCCTTATCAGTTGACAACCTGCATCAGATCGCCCTGGACAGCAGCGCGCCGACGATCATATGTCATCGCCAGCATCGTAGAGATCCTGGCCGCGTTTCAGGGCATGGAAATCCTCTGAGCCAGGCTTTATTCCGAGACTCTGAGCAAGTGCTCCCCAGCCTTACACCAACTCGCGTCTTCATGGGTCATTGCTTCTTTGCAGACAGATTCCGGCGGAAACCACGTCGGAATGTGCGCGTCACTGGACTCCACGGTGGGCGCCGGCGGCGCGCGCGCGTTCGGAACACGCCGCGCCGCTTCGAAGGCCCGCAGTCCGAATTGCCCTTCATCAGACCGCTTTGGGTTTCACCAGCAGCAAGACGATCCCACCGACGAGCGCGAACGCCCCGACCACCGGTGAGATGAAGTGGCTCACGGTGGTCTCAATGTGGATACCGAGGAAGTCGATCGGCTTCCCCGGAGTCGTGAAGCTGATGCCCGAGTAAGCGAGCACCACGATGCCCAGAGTGACCAGGATGACCGCAACAATGGTTTTGGTATTCATGCGAAATCTCCAGGTTTGCCTCGTTGTTCAGCCGTTTCTTACGTCGCCCGTCGGCGACCGGTCCTTGGCTTTGTCACTGTAACCACTATAGGCCATGGTTGGGCCGCTTGTTATGGGGTGAATCCCTACTGCTCCATGGGGTGAAACCCTACTGTTCCCCCGGCAGCACGCGCCCCGCACCCAGGGCCGATCGCACGCGCCCGGGGTGCGGGTCATGGCCAGCCTGGCGTTCTGCCTTTGACTGCAGCAAGCGACTGCGGCGCGGGCGCGGGCCAGCCCGTCGCGCCATACGGCCGGATCAGCCTGCCTGCTGGGCGCGTCGATCTACTCCCAGCAAACGTCTGTTGAGGGCTCGCGATACGCTCGCGCTCCAGGTTCCGAGCACAGCAGCGTCTTGTCCTGAAGCACGAACGTCCTCGGGAGCGGGACCGCGAGACGATGGACGGCGTCCGCCGCCGGAGTTGCGGGAAGGTGGGAGTCTGGATCCGAGACCCAGCCGACGTGGGCTCTGCCTGCCACACCGGCAGAACCGATGGGCTGCCCGCCAAACTACCGCAGTCACCGTTGGCCAGACGTGATATGGTGACTGACCGCTGTCGGGTTGATGGGTCAGTGACGTTTAGCGCTGCGCGCAACTGGGGACCATGGTCCGCTATTGCGCGACGCGATGTGTAGCATCTACGAGACGCTCATCTGGTCGCCGTGGCTGTTGACGGCAGGGGAATGCGCGCCTCAATTTGCGTTCCGGCGCGGCGGGCGGACTTGACCGTGAGGGTGCCACCCACGTAGGTCGCTCGCTCGCGCATGCTGAGCAGACCCAGACCGCCCTTTCCTCTTCGCTTAGCCGGGTGATGATCCGGGTCGAAGCCGATCCCGTCGTCCTTGATCGTCAACCTAACGAAGCCGCCCTGCCGCATCAGCCACACGGTCACGTGTCGGGCGCCCGCGTGCTTCTCCACGTTCTTCAGGGCTTCCTGGAGAATGCGATAGAGCGTCAACTCGGTGTCGCCGGGCAGCCGCGCGGCCAACTCCGCGCAGGCCAACTTGATCGACACGCCCGTCCGATCCGCGAACTCCCTGCTGGCGCCGCGCAGGACGGCGTCCAGGCCCAGTTGGTCTAGTACACTGGGCCGCAGATTGCGCGAGATGCGCTCCACTTCTTCGGCAGTCTTGCCAAGCATCTCGCGGAGTCTCTCCGCCTCTCCCTTCAATGCCCGGTCACGCGCCGAGAGTTTGTTCGCCAGCGCCTGGCTGCGAAAGACGATGGCGCAGAGAAGCTGGGAAATGTTGTCGTGCAATTCGAGGGCCACGCGCCCGCGCTCGGCTTCCTGCACTTGCACCACGCGCTGCGTCAAGGCCCGCAGCAGTTCCTCGTTGCGCCGGACCTCCGTCATGTCCGTCACCACAATGCCGAAGGTCGCACTCTTGGGACCCGTCTTTGCCAGCGCGCGAATCGAGAGGTGCACCGAAAGCTGCGAACCGTCTTCGGCATTCAGTCGCATCTGACTCTTGCAGCCGGATTTGTCGGTCCGCGTCAGGAGCGATCGGAGCGTTACTCGGTCTCCGGCGGACAGAAAGCGGCGAAATGAGCTGCCCATCACCCGTTCCATCGGGCATTTGACCATCTTCGCAAAGCACTGATTGGCGTAGAGAATCACCGCGTTCGCTGTCAGCGTCAGCGCCCCTTCGTTCATGGATTCGATGAGCACCCGGTAGGCGTGCTCGGCGCCTTGCCGCGTAAACACTTGCGGGCCTTGCTTGCCCGCGACCACCAATGCATCCACTCCTCCGCTATGGATGGCGCGGAGCGTTTCCTCCGCTTCGGCCAGGCGCACGCGGAGTTCCGCGAGTTCGCGGGCCTTCGCCGCGCCGAAGTGGCTTCGGCCACGCAGGCGGGACGGCGCGGCGCCGGAGGAGTGTTGTACCCGGGCACTTTTCAAACCGCGCCCTTACCTTTCGTCTCCAGATCCAACCCGACAATCAGACCGGCGGTCCTCGACAGGTTGCCAATGAACCGGCGCATCGGACGCGGGTATTCTCTGACGAGTGTGGGGGTCGCGATGATCTGACCGTTACGCGCCAGGATGGGCTGCTGATAGACGTCAATCACTTCCAGTTCGTATTCACCGTTGAGTTCGGTCTCGCACAGTTTGCGGACGCGCAGGAGGGCCTGGCGCGATCTGTCGGTGGCACCCGCCACGTAGAGTCGCAGGACGCACCTTCCCGTGGGACGCGTGGCCAGGGCCTTCTCAAAGGCCTTGGTCGCGCGGGTAGTCTTGCTCGTCCTCAAAGCTCACCCCCCCCGACATCAGCGGAGCGTAAGTTCAACCCGACGAGCACGCGCTCGGTATCGGACAGATCGCCGATGATTTTTCGCATGGGTTGCGGCAGCTTGCGCACCAGCGTAGGAATGGCCAGGATTTGGTCGCCTTTGGAGAGTTGGGGCTGCTCCACCAGATCGATCACCTCGATGTGATAGCGACCCTGCATGTGGGTTTCGCAAATCTGCTTCAGGTTCGCAAACGCCGTTAGCGATTTGGGCGTCTGTCCGGCCACGTAGAGCCGCAGTTCCCATAGTCTGGCTGGCCGGCGACTGGAGCCGAGCTCTGCTCGTTTCACCGTTCTGGTTCTCATCGTTTGCTCTTCGGTTTTGGCTTGCCCGGTGTGCGTGAAGCAGCCCTGATGGCATCCGCCTGGCGGAGGCGAGCCAATTCTGTGCGTTCGGCGGTCAGGACGCGTGTTCGCGTCCCCACCTGTTCGTCCGTGCGCCGCAGTTCGGCTTCTTCTGTCTTATATTCGGAGCGCATTCCGGCGATCTGCTGTTCGAGTGTCGCGCGCTTACGCTCCAACTCGCGCTTGCGGCGGGCGGCTTCCTGCTGGCTGGTCAGCGTTTCGGCCTTTTCGCGGGCGGCCTGCGCCACACGAGACGCGCCGGTCAAGACGCCACTGGGGCCGATGTAGGCGTCCACGAGGTCAATACCCCGGTTGGAAATCAGGAACTCGCGGACCTGGTTCGAGTGCGCCATGCCACGCGCTTTGAGCACGTAAAGCACGCGATTGCGTTCGCCGTTGCCGTCGAAATCCTGCAGCAACAGCCAGGAGTCCATGAGCGAGGACATGGCGATCTCACTTTGCTGCAGCGCGTGGCCGCTCTGCGTCAGACTGGTAAAGAGCGAGGTGACTTGTCCGCCTTTCAAGAAATCAATCAACCGCGTCACCATCCCCTTGGTTTCGAAGTCGGCGCCCGCGGCTAGCAGGCTGGTGATCGGATCCACAATGACGACGGCCGGTTGAAACGCGGCGATCTCCCTGAACATGGTGGCTAAGTGCATTTCCAGGCCGCAGAGCGTGGGCCGCGCGGCGTGAAACCGCAGGCAGCCGCGTTGGACCAACGGCTCCAGGCGCAACCCGATGGAACGCATGTTGCGGATGATCTGATTGGGCGATTCCTCGAACGAGAAGAAGAGCACGCGATCCCCGCGCCGGGCGGCGGCTTGGGCGAAATAGGCGGCGACGCTGGTCTTGCCGGTGCCGGGCGTGCCCGTGAGCAGAATGCTGCTGCCACGGAAGAACCCCCGCCCGCCCAGCATCGCGTCAAGCCGCGGGATGCCGGTGGAAATCCGCGCGTTTGACACCTTGTGGTTCAGCCCCAACGACGTGATGGGCAACACGCTGAGGCCCTCCTCGCCGATGAGGAAGGGGAATTCGTTGGTGCCGTGCAGCGCACCGCGATATTTCACCACCCGCAGATGCCGCGTGGCAATCTGGTCATTGACCCGATGGTCGAGCACGATGACGCAGTCGGACACGTATTCCTCCAGCCCGTGGCGCGTCAGTTGTTCGCGCCCGCGCTCGGCCGTGATGACGGCCGTCACGCCCTTGTCCTTGAGCCAGCGGAAGAGCCGGCGCAGCTCGGCGCGCAGGATGGCTTCGTTGGGCAGGCCGGCGAACAGCGCTTCGAGCGTGTCCAGCACCACACGCCTGGCGCCGATGGAATCGATCGCGTGATTCAGCCGGACGAACAGCCCTTCCAGGTCATACTCGCCGGTCTCCTGGATTTCGCTGCGTTCGATGTGAACGTGGTCGAGTACGATCTTATTGCGCCGGACCAAACCCGCCAGATCAAATCCGAGCGACGCGACGTTGCTTTTCAACTCCGCGTCCGTCTCCTCGAAGGACATGAAAACGCCCGGCTCACCGAACTGCACGGCGCCGCGCACGAGAAATTCCACCGCGAACAGCGTCTTGCCGCAACCCGCGCCGCCGCACACCAGCGTGGGCCGCCCACGCGGCAATCCACCACTGGTGATTTCGTCCAGACCGCGGATGCCCGTGGGACACTTGGGCAAACGAGCCGTCGGGGTGGCGGATTGGGGACCGTTGTTCTTCATTCACGAGCATCCTTCAGTTGATGAGGACAGGGGAGCCCCATCCCCGCCAGAGCGGTCCACTGGGCCCAGGGGTGCGCTCTGGGTCTTCCTTGAGATTTCCATTCATGTCTCTGGGGAATCGTGCGTTACATTGCGTATATAAGGTACCCTGCAAATGGGTTTCTGGATATGGGGTGAAACCCTACCGGCTCGATGCACTGGCGACGGTGGGATTCGAACCGCCGCGTCAGATGCCGCAGCTTCCGCAGGGCATCCTCCAACAGTGCGAGCGCCTTGGCGATGGCAGGCGACTGGGGCGTGTCTTTGTCGCCCGAATGCACAAACATGCCCACGGCCGAGAGGATCTGCATCACATCCTCGTGCAGCACCTGTCCCATGCGGCGACGCTCCTGGTGCTCAACCTGCATCAGCCACATCGCCCGGTCGCGAAGGTGTCCGTCTGCCTTCTTCCCGGGGGCGGCATGGTCCAACGGCACTTGGTCCATTGTTTGAGCCATGGCCTTGAGCCCTTGGGCGTACTGGTGCCGCCGGATGGTCGTGTGTCGGGTTGCATGCGAGTCTCTCCTGCCATTGACGGCACGATCTTGACGAAGGGTTCACCCGTCCTCGCCGCGACCACCGTCTGGCGAGAATCAACGTTGCTCCTTGGCAACCGGCTCATCGACCCAATATCCTGTGGAATTGTAGTGTCGATACAGGTCCATCTCATACTCCCGAGTCAGCAGAGACTCGCCCATGTATTCCGGTGACTCCCGGATGGTCTCCCGGGGAAACGTGACATAGACCTTCGACTCGTTCCAACTCACGCGCTCGATCCATTTCGGTGCAACCAGGACCTTCTTTCCGGGCCACCAGTTCCGCGTATCGATAACCAGATACCGAATCGTCCACGTCTCGTCATCGATGATAAAGTCCTCGACGTGACCGATTTCGCCGTCCGCCGCTTCGATGTGATGGCCGCTCACATCGTGAGTGCTGCGCAAGTGGGGATCCCACGCCTTCTCACCTTGGGTGGTTTTTCTCCAGACTCCTCGGTCACGCTCGATGTAGGGATATGCCCCCCACATGTATGGGCCGGTCCAATACATCGGGTATCCATAGTACCCGTAGTAGACCTCCTCGAATTGTCGCGAGACGGGCTTGTCACTGCTTAACGAAGGGCTGTCTCGAATCTGCTCCTTAGTCAAGTCGATGGCGATGTGCTGCTCTTCTCTACTCACTGCGAGCAATGCATAGGGGGAAATCAGCACCTGTCTGCCCGTCAGCCAGTTCCCGGCGTCGGCTACCAGATAGCGAACCGCCCAATGCTGGTCATCGAAGTAGAATTGCCTGACCTTCCCTATTTCCCCTTCACGGCTCTCCAATCTGTAACCCTCCAGCGTTTTGGCTTTGTGCTGCATGGAGGTAGTCCTTTCGTTGTTTGAGTTTCGCTGTGGGAGAAGCCGGCCCCGGACGCTGCATCCTTTTGCCTCAGAGGGTTGTTCTTCATCGCCGGCGCCTGCCAACCTTGCGCCTGCCAACCTTGGGGTGCCTGCCGCGCGGGCGCTCGGCAGGAACCGTTTCTTGCTCAAATGGGTTGATCAGGCAGAAGCGCATGGCGCGCCCTCTGCTTGGCATCTCCCTGCGCGGCTGCGGAGGGAACGGTCAGCGGGAATGGCTTCTCCTGAACGTTCTTACAGGCCTCCTCCCAACTCTGGCTCCAACGCCGCTGAACGTCGGCTCGCCACACCTGGTCGCGGTCGCCACCCACGACGGCAGACCCGGTCCTCCTGGCGCCCTTCGCCAGGCACGCGACCGTGTTCCCAAGCATGCCCGCGGTGTCGGTCACGGTGGCCCACGTCGTGTCCCGCAGTCCCGTGCCCGCTCCGGACATGTGCCCCTGGGACACGCTGCTTACGGTCTTGAACAGGCCTATGACGAACCCACCCACCATCTTGCCAGTTCCCTTGCCCACGGCTGCAACCGATGAAAATGCGGTGCCACCCAGCTCTTTGCCGGTGCCACCAACATTCCTCAGGGCGTTCAGCCCTGCTTCGTCGGTCCGGTCCCCACGCATGCTCCGCATCCTGTCTTCGTCCACCACCGGTTGGCGCGGCGTGCCTCCCACCTTCAGACTCACGGAGTCGCCGGCCGGAGTAACGATGGCCACGGTGCAGTCCAGCATCTCGGCCGTCATCGCCACATCCAGGTTGACGTCCATGACATCGCCGCCAATTTCCCGAGGCATGCCTGGCGGTACGACCGCATGCAATGGTTGCAGTTCCAGGCCGCCAAGACGAATCGCGGCATTTGTCGGCGGTACGGGTTGATCAGGATCGATATATCCGAACCGCGCGACGATCCCCAGCAGGGCATCAGAGAACCCGGGCTGGACAATACGCGCGGTCACCTCCGCCCGCCCCGGCAGTGAGTGCTCCGTGCTGCGAGCCGGATCCAGATACACGTCGGTGATGACACCGTCGAATGGGGCGATTGTGACGTCCAGCGGTTCGTTGCCCGCGGCAAAATCCGTGTACTGGACGGTAGAGTTCCTCACTGTGATCTTCTTGAAATGAATGGGCTTGCTGTTCCACTTCTGCGGCCGGAGAAGGCCGGCGAGATTCACCTTGCCCTCCTTGTCGCGGACAAGGTGGACGGTTAGGTCTGTGACGATGACCTCGTCGACGGTCAGCGCCGAACCGAGAAGAGACCAACCGGCCACCTTGACCTCAACCTCTGGGGTCTTGAGGAGCAGATCGCCGCCAAACCCGTCCGGCTGCCTAACCGCCAGGTCCTCAAACGTGACGCGACCGGCAAGGACCCCGAGGTGGACGGCGTTCAACTTCACCGGTAATGTGAGGCACTTGGAGAACTGCTTGTTGGCCACGGCGACAAGCATTGCCGGTAACGCGAGGCGAACCCCGATTGCCACCACGACACTCGCCGCTAGGCAGATGACCGCGATTCGCCGCTTCTTCATTCCTGACCTGCACGAACACACCGTCCCTCGCCTGAAGGCGTGGGAACGTGGGGCGAGACAGACTTGTTTGTCCCGCCCCTCAACGAGTTTCCGTGTTCCGTGAACGGACGATCAACCCATCTGTGATCTCACTTCCCCGCGGTCGGTGCGGGAGCGGCGGCGGCAGGCTGAACTGCCGGCTTAACCACTGTGACCGTAGCGGCAACCGGTGGCACGACCGGCTGAACGGCCGGCTTGGCTTCCACGGCCGTTGCCTCAACCGCTGGCACGACCGGCTTGGCTTCCGCAACGGGTGCGGCAACCGGTGGTACGATCGGCTTAACGGCCGAGAGGGTGGCGCGACAGGCCTGGCATTGGTTCTGCGCCGTCGAGCAGGCCGCGCACAGCTTGTACGCGCCGCTGGTCGTATCCCCGTTACAAGCGACACACTTGCCCATGTTCGTGATGAACGCCTTGCCGGCACAGTTCGCGCACAGTCCCGCACTGGCCGAAGAAGACACCAGAACGGTTGCCAACACCAACAACGCCGCGGTCGCCCAGTATGAAAGGAATCGGTTCATAACTCACCTCTCTTTGCTCTCTTTGGTTTGGTTCACTCCAACACTCCGACAATCCGCCGAATCGATGGCGTGCCACTGCCAATCCAAGTCGCGATTGCACCCGCCACCGAAAAACACCAGGAGCAACCCCATGAGCCCCCAAGTCGCGCCGCCGATGATGTACCATGTCGTGGCCTCTGTGAACCCGCCGGTCAAACTGCTGCTCACACGGTCAACGACCGAGTGCGACACGTTCAGCCCGAGAAGCAGCACCGCCACTCCAACCATCAGCAGCACGATCCCAACAATGCGTTTAGTCGTCATGCGCGAATCTCCTGGCAATCCTCCGGATCCGGAAACTCAGGGCAGATCAGGGAAACGTCCATTCGGACCTCGCGTATCAGTGCCCCGCGCCGCGTTTCCTTTCCGGATCACCAGACAACAAACCCGTCTCAGAACCGCCAGTTAACAAGAACCATCCCGGGCGCCAACTCATCGGGCAATCCGCTGAACCACATGGTGTTCTGATGGATGATATTGACAAGTCCGATCTGAACCCCGGCGTCCGCGGCCTCAGCATAGTTGACGACTCCGAGTTGCAGCCCGGTCAGACGGCCCGCGTAGTTCACCCCGCCGACCTGCAACCCCTTCATGTTGCCCCCGGTATAGTTCACAACACTGAAGATAAGCCCGAACAATGGACCACCTTGCCAGCCGGAAAAGTCCTCTTTCGTGTAGTTGACTAGCGCCCACTGAAGGCCCTTGTAATTGTCCGCGTAGTTCAGGACGCCCGCGCTCAGCCCGGCGCTCTGGCCGACGGACCCGTTGGCAATGCCCAAGGCCAGCGACGTCTGCTCGTTCTCGCCCCAGATGCTGAGGGTCAAGCCCTCGATGGTCTCGCTCCGGTCGCAGATGGCGATATCCGGAGTCAGACTGAGATTCACCGGCTTGGTTCCGGCCATGGCCCCGGTCGAAACCAAGACAGTGGCCAGACATGCGAGTAGTTTTTTCATGGCGTGTTTCTCCTTAGTTGCCTCAGTTAGCTGATTCGATGCATGTGTTGTAACTCCGGGAAGATGGCTTCCGCCCACTTGTGTGCGCTGCGATGCACGTTGGCTTCTGCATGGATCCGCACCTCGTGTGCTGTGAATGTGCCGTCGCCTCCGTCGCTAGAGCCGGCCCATAAGAACCAGCACGAGCAGGATGACCGCAACGAGTCCAAGCCCACCGCTTGGATAGTAACCCCATTTCCTGCTGTGGGGCCACGTGGGCAACGCACCCACGAGAACGAGAACCAGGATAATCAGTAGTATCGTGTGGGCAGTCATGCTACAGCTCCTTTCATTGTGAGGCGATGTTACCGGGTGGTGTGGTCCCACACCACCCGGCATCGATCCGCCGGACTACTTGGCCTCTCCAACCGTCATCTCGTTCTTCACTCGGACCACTCCACGAATGTCCGAGACGAGCTTGGAGACCAGGGATTTCTCCGCCGCGTTCTTGGCAATGCCGGTCACGGTGACTTCGCCATCCCGCGTCCCGACCTTGGTCTTCAAGGCGCTGGTCGAGCGATGGGTCAACAACGCTATTTTGACTTGGGCGGTGATGGACGCGTCGTCCATCTTCTCGCCCGCGGTCTGCTCCGCTTTCGCCGCAGTCCCTGCCACCGTCATCTCATTCTTCACCCCTTTCACGCCTTCGATATCGTTGGCGTATTCCGTCGTCAGTTCCTTCTGGGCCATGCTTGAAGCTTCGCCTTTCAGCGTCACGATCCCTTCTTTCACCTCCACGGTGGTCTTGCTCGCGTTGACGTTGCGGTGGAACAGCAGGGCGAGCGTCACCTTTGTGCCGATCCACGCATCCGTGCTTTCGGCTGCGGCTTCGGCTTTGGTCGCCAGTTTGTTGTCCACGCGGGTGACCCCGGGCAGATTCGCAGCGGTCTCTTCAGCCAATGCCTTGTGCGATTCTTCGATTACAGTCCCGGTCAAGGTGACGACTCCATCTTCGGCGTCGGCCTTGACCGCATCGCCCTTCAGATACGTCTGATAGACGTAGGTCTTCTCGAACGACGACTCGATCCTGTCGTCGTTCTCCGACGCGCACACAGGCGTGCTGGAGACGAACATGGCAGCCGCAGCCACGCCTAACGCCAGGGGATACATTGCTTTCCGTTTCATTCTACTTCCTCGGTTCTTTCGTTGTTGCGGGGGATTCCCCCCCATAGTTTTGGTTGTTTCCGGATCAGGACAGATTGATGGTATCTTGGCGCTTCCGCCTCCTTTCTCGAAGCATTCAGTTTTCCGCTTGATTAAGTATAGGCCGTGGCGCGCCCACTTGTTATGGGGTGAAACCCCACTTCTCTATGGGGTGAAACCCTACCGTGTATCCCCCCATCACCCCGTGGGATGATGATGGATTAGAAACGGTATGCCAGCCTGAGAATCCCGCTGGACCCGCACAGGTCAAGTTCCGCCTGACGGGTCCCGGCGTCACCGCTGACGTGGTCATAGCGATACTCCAAACCGACAAACCAGGACGTCGAGACTTTCACGGTCACGCCGAGCGCGACATACGCGCCCAGCAGGAAATCGGTGTCGGATTCACTCTCTTCCCGGGCATAGCTCCCCCCGGCGGGCTGGGGAAGGGGCTGAGGGGGACATGGCAAGACGGGGCCAGGGGTACTGATGCCCGGTCCTTGTGCAAGCCATGACGCCTGTTGCCTCTGGCTGGATTCCGCATCGGTGATGGTCAGAGTCGGCCCCAGGGCAAAGGTGAAGTTGAATCTGTCCATCGTCGTCCTGGCTTCCAAGCCAAGGTCCAGCACATACAGGTCCATTTCGAATTGATTGCGGACGGCAAAAATGGTTCCGGGCGTCACTCCGCCAACCGCCAGGCCGGGGATGAGCGTGCCCGGCGCGTCCACGACATAATGCTGATACTGTTCGAGAGAGAAACCGTCATGCACCACCGCGTTGCCGCTCGCGTAGGTCCCGGTTTCCAAGTGGTAGTACTGGAAATTGCCCACCAGCGCCAGCCGCAACTTGCCCGCCTGCCTCAGATCGTAGCCAAACCCGATGACCGGTGCCCACTTGTCGTCGCGGTCAACCCCCGCCGAACTGCCGTTCCAACGCAGGTAATCCAGAATCACGGCCGTCCCGACCACGTTCCCAGGCACGGTCGTGACGTCTTGCACGCCGTACGGCCCGGCGGGATTGAGAGCCGTCCCCAAGTTGCGGAAATCAACGCCCTTGAAGTCAACGTCGTCAAAGTCCCTATAGCTCGCCCCGAGACGCAGCGTCCAGGGACCGTCCCCTGCCCAGGCGACGCCAGCCTGTACCACCACCGCGACCCCAACTAGTATCTTCAACCATGTTTTCATGTTGATTATCTCCCTGGTGTCTCATCCCAACTCGCTGGAACACAGCTCTTGGGGACCACCTTCTTGGTCCCCGACGGCTCCATTCACCTACGGAATCACAAACAAGCGGCTCCTGGGACCGGCCGTCCCCGCGGGCGTCTTGCCCGTCAGCACGAGGTAATTGGCGCCCAGTCCCCAGGCGTGTGCTCCAAGGGGCACGGTGCCGATATTGGCCCCGGTTGCGGTCACCGGCCGATTGAGGGCTTCCAGCCATCCGGGAGCGCCGATGTAGAACAACAGCACGTCAACGGTTGCCGGTGCCATCCCGGCCCAGGTGATATCGACCGTGTTGGCTGCCACGCCTTTGCCTGCCCCCATGATCGTGGGCGCGCTGAGATCTTCGATCACCTCAAAGAAGAGCGGCGACTCGTCATCTGGTGTGAGCGGCGAATGATTCCAGCCCCCGTACTCGCGCGGGTCAGCGCAGTTGTACGCAACCAGACACCACAGATAGCTTCCCGCCGGAAGCACGATGGGCGCCCCGTTGATGCTGTCAATCCGGGTCACGTTTCCGACATCCAGGTAGTTCAGGATTGGCGCGCTTGAGTGAGATGAGACATAAACCAGATAGCCGGCAGCGCCCGGGACCGAGTCCCACTGGAATGCAATGGACGCCGTGCCGCCCGGCGCGTTGACCCTGGCCGCATCCGCCGGCCGCATAGAGCGGTAGTCCGGAGTACCTGCTTTGGGGCAGGACGTTCCAGCGGTGACCGTAATGTCCGGGCCAGGGCTCCAGGCGGAATCGCCCACCGGGTTGAATCCGCGTACCCGCCACGTGTAGGTGTCGGGACCGACCAAGGTAACCGTGCGCGTGGTAAACTGATCGCAAATGAAGTAAGCATCAGGCAGTAACTGGGTGTTCTGTGACAAGGCACCGGTAATCTCCAAGTCATAGCCCTGAGCGTTCCCGGCGGTAAAGGTCAGTTCGAAACTACCCGAGGGCCCTGGATTCGGAGTGACGTTCAACCCGCTCGGGACAAGAGGAATGCCGTAGTCAACCGTCAGCGCCTGCCCGCTTGCGGCAGGCAGCCAGGCGGCGCCGTAGGTGTCGGTCTCCGGGACCCAGGTGCGATAGCGCCAGTAGTAGGTCACCGGCAGGAGCCCGTCCGACCCGGCCAGGAGATACTGATCGGCGGTCATCTCCGTGCTCGCGATGTTCGTCTCCAGCACCTTGGTGGCGCCCACGACATCCGGCACGGCGTCCCAGATCTGGAGGTTGTACCACTCATGGTTCGCCACTGGCGCCCAGGCGATGTACGGATACCACATCGGCGACTCACAGCCCGCGTTCACCGTGATGGTCACCGTCGCCACATTCGAGTCAGCCGCGCCGTCGTTGGCCTTGTAGGTGAAGCTGTCGACGCCGTGGTAGTCGGCGGTCGGGGTGTAGGTGAACGAGCCGTTGGTATTGAACGTCGTCAGCGTGCCATGCGCCGGGTTGGTGAGATTGACTGCCGTGAGCGGGTCGCCGTCCACGTCGCTGTCGTTAGCCAGGATCCCGGGCGCCGCCACGGTCAGCATGGTGTTCTCGTCGGTGCTGTAGTTGTTGTCCACCGCCACCGGCGCGTCGTTGACCGGCGTGATGGTGATGGTGACCGCGACCGTGTTCGAGTCCAGCGCGCCGTCGTTCGCCTTGTAGGTGAAGCTGTCGCTGGTGGTCTCACTACCGTTGTGCGTGTAGCTGAACGTACCGTTCGCGTTCAACGTCACGGTGCCGTTGACCGGCTCCGTCACCTTGATCGCCGTCAGCGGGTTGCCCTCCGCGTCCGTGTCGTTGGTCAGCACGCTCGTGTTCCCGGGGCCCGTCGTCAGCACAATCACCGTACCGCCCTCGGCGACCGTGGCTGCGTCCGCCACCGCCACCGGCGCGTCGTTGACCGGCGTGATGGTGATGGTGACCGCGACCGTGTTCGAGTCCAGCGCGCCGTCGTTCGCCTTGTAGGTGAAGCTGT
>MHBL01000088.1 GCA_001803235.1 Lentisphaerae bacterium RIFOXYA12_64_32 | reverse complement strand
TGTTCGGTTGGCGGTGGCGGGGCTATTTTGCGACCTGTGCAATAAGCGGAGCGAGGTCGGTCGGTCGCGACGCCAGCCCGGCCCGGCCCCGCCTGACCGTACCGCGGGCGGCCCTCCGCCCGCCATCCGAGCCTTGTGCCACGTGCGTGTCGAGAAGCGGGCGGGGGGCCGCCCGCGGTACGGTCAGAAGGTGTCGTGGCCCTGTTCCGCTAATTGCACAGGTCGCTATTTTGTGCCGGCCTTGTGATTTCCGGTCAGAACGACAGGAGAGACCCGATGGAGATGCTGCAGCGTCAGATCCCGATCCGTAAGCCGTACCTGCATTTGCCGGTGACGCCGGGCGCGCCCAAGGTGCAGATGACGTTCGCGGTCGACGGCGCGACGGTGCGCGCGTTCGAGATCGAGCTGGCGCCGGCCGAGCCGGGGTTCTGGTGCTACGCGGAGGTGGGCGAGTGGCAGGGCAAGACGCTGACGGTCGGCGCTCAGCTCCCCACGGACTCCAAGGCGCTCGAGGCCGTCACCCCGTCCGAGGAACTGCCGGGCGCGGCGGCAATGTACCAGGAGACGTACCGGCCGCAGTTCCACTTCGCGTCCCGGCGTGGCTGGCTCAACGACCCGAACGGGCTGGTCTACTACAAGGGGCAGTGGCACCTGTTCTACCAGCACAATCCGTATGGAACCGGCTGGGGCAACATGCACTGGGGCCACGCGGTGAGCCCGGACCTGTTCCACTGGCGCGAACTGGGCGAGGCACTGTACCCGGACCGGCTCGGGCCCATGTTCTCCGGCGGCGCCGTGGTGGACCACGACAACACGGCCGGGTTCCAGGCCGGCCCGGAAAAGGCGCTGGTCGCGTTCTACACCGCGGCCGGGAGCCCGGCCACGCAGTGCCTGGCCTACAGCAACGACGGCGGCCTGACCCTGACCAAGTACGCGAAGAACCCGATCCTGCCGCACGTGCCCGAGGACATTGCCGCAAACCGCGATCCAAAGGTCATCTGGCACGCGCCCACGCACCGCTGGATCATGGCTCTTTACGTCGGGATCAAGGACGGCGACAAGAAGGACGCGAAAGGGCATCCGGCCAAGCTCGACATGGTCTACTTCTTCTCCTCGCCGGACCTGAAGCAGTGGACGTACGAGAGTCGCATCCCGGGTTTCTACGAGTGTCCCGACATCTTCGAAGCGCCCGTCGCCGATCGCGCCGGCGAGTCGCGTTGGGTGCTGTACGGCGCCGACGGCCGCTACGCCACCGGACGCTTCGACGGCAAGACGTTCACGCCGGACGGCGAGAAACGCCAGGTCTGGTACGGCCGCTTCTACGCCGCGCAGACGTACGACAACGCTCCCGACGGTCGGCGTGTCCAGATCGGCTGGGCGCAAGGTGTTGGGTTCCACGGCATGCCGTTCAGCCAGCAGATGAACGTGCCGGTGGAACTCACGCTGCGGCAGACGGCCGAGGACGGCCGTGTCCAAGGGGGGCAGACCGAGGAGGGCCCGCGTTTGTTCGCCTGGCCGGTCCGCGAACTGGATGCGCTGCGGTGCCGGACCCAGTCGGCTGCGGACATCGCACTGCAGCCCGGCATTGCCGCGGTGGGCGTGCCCGGCGGCGCGGAACGGATGGACATCGTTGCGGAGTTCGCCGTGGGTGCGGCCGCGAAACTCGGGCTGACCGTGCGCGGCACACCGGTCGTGTGGGACGCCGCCAAGCGCGAACTGACCTGCGGCAACGTCACCGCGCCGCTGGCCGCCGAGAACGGCACGCTGCGCCTGCGCATCCTGGTCGACCGCGGCTCGATCGAAGTCTTTGGCAACACCGGCCGCGTGGCGCTCTCCACCGCCGTGCTCCACGCCCCGAAGGATCTCACGCTCGCCCCGCTCGTCGACGGCGGCAACGCCACCCTGACCCGCATCGACGTGCACGAACTGCGCTCCGCGTGGCGGTAGCCCGGTCCGCGGGACGGTTTGATGCGATTGCGTCCGGCGCGTGGTACGTGCCGGCCGGCTGTCTGTCCGGGCTCGGAAGAAGTAGGGCAAGGCTCCCGTCTTGCCGATCGCGGCGCTACCGAGAACCTTGGCCGCATTGTTGACTCCCCCGTTCGCCGGCGCATGACTCGATAGCCGGGCCTCGCTTTGACATTCCCGCCAGAGAACCCTACCTTGGAGTATGAAGCACGGTGTATCCGAAGAAGGCCGGGGGACCGTTCCCAAAGCGCCTCGACGTAAGCTTGGCTTGCGTCCGGATGCCGCTACGGATGCCACGGCAGTTCGGGCAGAACTGGTGGCGTCCAGGGCGCACCCCGAGGACGCGTTCCACAAGTGGCGCGGTCGCGGGAAGTTGCCCGGGGGCATCACGGTCGACGAGTACCTGGCCAGGCTCCGAGGATGATTCCTGGACGCGAACGCAAACGGGACTGAACGCCTGTTGGGAAGAGCCCTTGCTGTCGTACCGCAACATGATGGCGGTTGTTGGGGCTGGAGACTGTGCATGGCAGTGCGAGTGACCAGTCATGACTCTCGGCGTGCGCCGCCGTTGGTGAGGATCGTGGTCGCGTGCCTGGTCCTGTTTGGTGCTGTCGGCCGTGCAGACGAACCCGCCGTTACACCGGTACAGCCCGCCTTCCGCAGTGTGCCGGGCGTGCCGGACCTGTACGTGCTGAGCGTGGCATACGGCGACCCGCGAACGGTCCGGCAGTTCACGGCGCGCGGGGACAAGGTGGACGCGCCCGGGCCGAACGGGTTCACCCCGCTCATGGCCGCCGCGCTGACCGCCGACGTCGAAATGCTCCACGCCCTGCTTGAAGCCGGCGCGGACATTCACGCCAAGCACTCGAGCGGCGCTTCCGTCCTGGACCTGGCGCAGGTCGCCGACTGGCGCGTCGTGCCGGGAGCGCGCGAAGGGCGAGCCATCCCGCGAGCCGTCAGCCTTTGGCTCCCACGCTATTCGCCGGCCAGGGGACTGGCCCGGCCACGGTCGCGTGTCGCCCTCTGCGGGGGCTTCGGGGGTGGGGGACGCCAGTCCACGGACTCGCGTCCGTGGCTATTGGCGTGGCGCCCTCTCCGAGGGCTGACGGCGGTCCGAGCACGTTGCCGGAGGACGGTGGCAGCACGGCCCCGGGGACGCCCGTAGCGGGGCTGCAGCCAGTCCCTGTCGGCAGGCTCAGACTTCGCATGGAATGCGGGGTCTCTTGTGCGCGTGCGGCTTCTTGAAGGCTGGGGAGGCTGCTTGGATCCTCCGCATGGCTTCGGGGGCGTATATTCGCTCCCCGCAGTCTGGGCACTCATGGCACTCCAAGGCCGGAATCCTGTAGGCCTTGCCACCGACCTCACCCTCAAAATCCAGCACGACACTCTTGACGTGGTTGCCGCCGCAGGATGGACAAGTTCTGATCTCAAGTGTCATGGCGCCGGACCCTCTAGGCTACTCGTTTTGACGAGATGAGGAAGCAATACGTTTCCGCGCCGGTCTGGCGCACGAGTTTGCCTTTCGTGTAGATGGCAAGTCCATCGAGGTTCGTGCTTTGGATTACGTACAGATACTCTACCGCCCCACGTCGGCGTGGACTTCGGGAACGAAGAGTCTTGTAGATGGCGACGGCGTTGAGAATCGACTCGGCGACATCCAACTCCGTGATTCCATCGGCCTCCATTTCGTCCCTTGCCTTCTCGCTGAACGCGTAGTGTCCGGCAAGGATTGCCCGTTTGATCCGCACCAAGACATCGCTCATGGATGACGTTCCCGGAGTCTCGCGTTTCTTCCCTTCTGGCGGCCGCCTCAAAGCGTCGATCGTCCACTTGTACCATAGCCGTATCGTGCAAACTCCACAAGCGCACCCATCGCTGCGCGGCGCATTGGCTGCCCGTGGAGCCGGGCAGCGCGCGGCCTGCATGTCTCGTGTCGCTGTGTCGGGCAGCGGTTGTCGCGGTGGGCGGCGGGGCACTCCGGGCCGAGCCAAAGTGGGGTCGCCGGCTGCTTCTGGCGGCCTCGGGCCCCGCACTCCATACCGCGGCTGCGCCGAGAACCTTGGCAGCATTGGGGGGGTGCGGCACCGGCACTCGATTCGTCCGATCAGAGACCTTCCGCAGGCTCGGCGGCTCCGGCATGGTTGGTGGAGGCGTTCGGTCACGTCCCGCGCTGGGCGAGCCAGATGATGTGGTGCGGGCCGCCGCGCTTGCCGCGGGCGCGGACTTTGAGCTCGTCCATGGTGAATCCAACCGTGCGCAGGCGATTGGCGAAGGCGCGGTTGGGTTTGGCCGACCACACGGCCAGCACGCCGGCGGGGCGCAGTGCGGCGTGCGCGGCGTTCAAGCCGACTTGCGCGTAGAGCCAGTCGTTGCCTTTCCGGGTCAACCCCTCGGGACCGTTGTCCACGTCCAGCAGGATGGCATCGTAGGCACTTTGCTCCGTGCGCAGGACCTCGGCGACGTCGATTTCCCGCACCGTCAGCCGTGGGTCGGCCAACGGATAACCCGCCAATGCCGCCAGTGGGCCGCGGTTCCATTCCACCACTTCCGGAACCAGTTCGGCCACCACGACGTGGCTGTCGGCGCCGAGATGCTGCAGGGCCGCGCCGGCAGTGAATCCCATGCCCAGCCCGCCGATCAGGACTCGCGCGCCGGGACGCTTGGATATCCGCGCGCAGGCCAGCTCGGCCAGCGCTTCCTCGGAGCCGTAGACCTGGCTGTCCATGAGCTGGTGGTTGTTCACCCGGATGCAGAACTCACCGCCCCGTTGGTAGAGGCCAAGCACCTCCCCGTCTCCGGGCGCCTTCGCGCTGCCTAGAAAGACCCAAGGAACCATGGTTGCCTCACAAGTTGGAAGCACGAACGCCATGCCAGAGCGGACCGGGAACAAGCCCTGCCGTCGGTAATCATATCACGGCGGGAACGGCATGGACAATCCGCACGGGAAATAAGTGGCAACGCGTCAGCGCCCTCCGACCGGCGGACCGGCCGAGCAGGACGTCTCGTTCGGCGCCCAGGGCGAGGTGTTCCGCTGAACCCCAGGCGTGCCTCGCCGTGCGGAACCTCTTTCGTCCCCAACGGGGACGCGCATGGCCAGCCCAGGGTCGGACGCCCCTGGGCTGGACACGCGCGTCGCCCTTGGCGACGCGAACCGGCTTCCTCCGGGGTGACATGCGTCACGGCTGTGACTCATCCAGAACGAACACGCGGGTCTGCGCGTCCGGCGCGACCGTCGTACTGGCGTCTTGCCGTGAGCGAGTCGGTGAGCCGCAGCCATAGAGCAGGAGCAGGGCTGTTGCCGCGGCGGTCACGCCGGATGTGACGTTTCGCAACTCAAGGGGACGACGGTTCGCCATGGTGCACCCCTCCGTGTGATCCGTCTGATCCGTCTGATCTGTCCGATCCGCTTGAGGCCATCCGCGAGGCGAAGCAACCGCGTGGGGGTGACACGCTGCGCTGAGGGCGGTTGCGCAGCTCAGAGCGTCTGCGGTTCGTAGGGGTGGTCGTTCTTCGAGACCACCACGACGTCGAACGGGACGAGTTCGAGCGGTTCGCCGCTTTCCGAGCCGAGTTGTTCGATTTCTTGGACGACCTCGAAGCCCTCAGTCACATAGCCGAACACGCTGTGTTTGTCGTCCAACCATGGAGTGGGTGCGAAGCAGAGAAAAAACTGACTGCCGTTGGTGTCCGGACCGGCGTTGGCCATGGACAGGACGCCCGGCCGGTCGTGACGCAACGCTTCGTGGAACTCGTCCGCGATGCAGTAGCCCGGGCCGCCCGTGCCAGGCATGCCTTCCTCCTCGGCGCCTTCCTTGGAGTAGGGACAGCCGCCCTGGGCCATGAAGCCGGGAATGACGCGGTGGAAAGCCATGCCGTTGTAGTAGCCGCGCTCGACCAGGTAGATGAAGTTGGCCACCGTGTTGGGCACGTAGTCCTCCATCAACTCGACCGTGATCTCGCCCTTGGCGGTCACGAACTTGACGACGGGGTTCGCCATGAAATGCTCTCCTCGACCTGGCCTGAGTTGTGGCGCGGTTGCAGCCTGTCTGATCCGGAATGACGGTCCGTTAGCCCGGGAACTTTGCCTCACCAAACCCGGAAGGCAAGGGATCGGAGTGGAAAATCCGTGATGCGTCGTCGCCGGTCGGAATGCGGTCGGACCCGCGGCGGCCGATCGGCGCTGCACGCGCCGATGCAAAGACAGTGGCGTTGGCTGGCGGCGGTTGCTGCCCAGTGGCGCGGCCCGTCCCGGGCCAGCGTGGAGTGCGCCGGGACGTCTCGGACCGGCGTTTCCAGCGAAGTAGCGCAAGGCTCCAGCCTTGCAGCGTGCCATTCGGGTCACGGGTGCGTGTGCGCAGCGCATACCCGTCTGAATCCCGCCTTTCAGGCGGAAGTGGCAGCGAGCTTCAGCGAGCGGACGAAAGCGTCGTCGCCTCCCTCGTCCCGACGCACCAGAGAAACAGGTACCTGGCACGCCACCCATTAGCGAACCGTCGCCGATCATTCTCCCGGCGGCCACTTGCAGTTTGCCACCGGGAAATCTGAACGCGTCTCGGCCAGCAAGCCACGGTCACCGACGCCACCGGCAGCCGCGAGTTCGAGTACTCCGCAACCACGCTCGACCTCACGAGCGAAATTCTGCCGCCCGGCTTCTACGGCGACAAGACTCTCACCCGCACCCGCGATGCGCTCGGCCGCTTTGTCATTGGTCTCGCCGCCGTCTCCCGTGCGCTCGCTGAAGACTCGCGCCCACTTCCGCGTGAACGCGGGACTCAGGCGAGGACGGGGGCAAGGAGGAAAACGCGATGGGAAGAGGGCCCAAGGTGAGGGAATGGGGAACGGGCATCGGTTGTAGCTGGAGTCAGTGGGGCGCTCCACGCCGCAAGGGCGTGGCAGCGTGAGCTGGGTTGCAGGACTGACCGGTGAGGGAATGGGGAGAGAGAATAGGGGATGGGCATCGGTTGTAGCTGGAGTCAGTGGGGCGCTCCACGCCGCAAGGGCGTGGCAGCGTGAGCTGAGGCGCTGGACCGACCGGCGTGGCCGAGCGCGGCGCACAGCTGCAGGGTGGTGACGCGCTCGGGTTGCCCGGTCTTCGTGTTCGCGGCCGGTTCGCAGGCGCGGCGTGCCGCAGGCGATCCTTGTTGATACCGCCTTGCCCGACACTGTCGCGCAGTGCGATCAACGGGCCTCACTTCGCCTCAAACTCAGCCAGGATCTCAGCCGCGGTCAGCACCCGGCCCCAGATTTTGACGTCGTCCATGACGCCCTCGAAGAAGGCGGCACCGCCCTGCGCGGGGGAAGTGGCCCAGGCTTCGCGGCCGAGCACGAGCGGCTCGGAGGTGACGGCGCGCACGGCCGGGTTCTCCTTGGTCGCGACCGGCTGGCCGTTGACGTACAGAATGACGCCCTTGCCGTCTTCGATGACGGCCGCCACGTGCGTCCAGGCGCCGGCCGGGATGTCGGTCGGGGCGCTGAAGTTGAAGTCCCACTTCCCGTCCACGTCGCAGGCCTCGAACCCGATCTTGCCGCCGCTCAGCGACAGCACGTACGGGCAGAGCGTGTTGTTCATCCGCTTCACGACCAGGCCCTGGCGCGGCTTCGCGTCGCTGGGGTTGATCCACAGCGACAGGGTCAGGCTGGGCAGGTTCAGGATCATGCCCGACTCGACCCGAAGGAAGCTCTGCTTGCCGAACGCCGCGCCCTTGCCGTGCTTGCCTTCGACCGCGGTGACGCTGCCGGCAGCCGCGGCCGCAAAGCCGTGACCCGAGTCGTCCGCGACCGAGTTGCCCTGCAGGTTCTCAAAGGACCAGACCGCAATCGGGTCCGGCTTGCCCGAGAACGCTTTGGCCCGCTCCGCCATCATGACGGCCTGGTACGACTCGTCCATGTTTTCGCGTAGCACGTTGGTGAACTGGTTCTCGCGCTGCAGCACGCGTTCGCAGGACTTGGAGACCTGGACTCCGACGTCCGCATTCTCGACCCGATTAAGCTCGATGACGGCATCACGGACTGCGCCGTTGATGCGGATGTGCGAGTTGCCGTCCAAGCGGTTGCGGCGCACCACACCGCCCAGGTTCAAGGGCCCTTTGTAGTCGCCGCGCTTCGCGCCGGTCAGGCCGATGATCGATTCCGTGGCGCTGGTCCAGTGGTAGTAGTTGCCTTCGAGCAGTTCGTTGTCGGTGAGCTGGCAGTACCAGCTCGGCTGGTAGCCGTGGTACCAGAGCGCCCAGGCGTGGAAGCCCTGCATGCGCGCGCCCTTGTTGCCGGTGACGAAGCAGTCGATCGAGGTGCCGTAGAACTGCATCGCGCCGGTGTCGGCAAACTCGTTGTACACGATCAGGTACTGGCCCTGGAACATGGTCATGCCAACTTCCGAGCTCGAGTCCGGCGGCACAGCCCAAGGCCGGTCGATCTCGACCTTACTGCCCTCGTAGCTGGCGACGCGGCGGTACTGGCCGGCGCCCTTGCCGTCGAGGACGAACACGGCCGCGCCGCGCCAGTCGCGCCCTTTCCCGACCTCCTTCGGCAGGGTCAGCGTCGTGCCTTCGGCCGCGACGATCTTGCCGTAGAACATCTCGCCGCCGGCGTCGGAGGTCATGGCTTCGCGGTCCCAGCCGTGCATGAGCGAGAAGCGGTTGCGGGCGAAGTAGATTCTCTCCGACGCGGCGGAGCCGTCGAGGCAGTTCAGGCCGCCGCCGGTGGACATCAGGTCCGCGCCGATGATGCTGTTGTCCTCGACGACCAGGCCGTTCGAGCCGGCAATGCAGTACCAGCCCCAGCGGCCGTTGTAGAAGGTGTTGTTCGCCACGCGCCCGCCGCAGACGCGCGACAGGTACAGGGCGCGGCCGGTGCCGTACACGTCGCAGTCCGTGATCTCGATGTGCGGGCCGCCGAGCCGGATCGAATCGCCGCCGCCCGTGGACCACTTCATGCTGGTGGTGAAGATTCGGTCCACATCTTCGGGCTTGAGGTGGCCGCGGTAGGCGTCGCCACGGATGCGCAGCTTGCGGAGGAAGACGTGGCCGGCCTCCGGCCCGCGCTGGTCGGCCGCGATGATGTTTTTGTGCGTACTGGCGTAGAGCGTCAGTTCCTCGACGCCGAACGTGTCGGCGCCGGTTACCAACGCCTCGGGCGGCGTCTCGAAGTCCGGCCAGAACAGGCAGGTGACTTCACGGCTCTCGCCGCGCAGCACGGTCTGGCGTGGAATGGTCAGTGTCTCCGTGATCCTGTACCTGCCGCGCGGCAGCAGCACCACGCCGCCGCCATTGGCCTTGGCCTGGTCCAGCGCCGTGGCGATCGCCGCGGTCGAGTCGCTCGCGCCGGACGAGTCGGCGCCGGCATCCAGCACGTTGAACGTCTTGTCCGGCCACGCGGTCGTGCTCTCGACGACGACATCGACCGCGTCGCTCCACGCGGCCGGGCCGCCGTGGCCGTTGTGGAGGCGTACCTTGTACGAGCCGGGCGCCAAGTCCGGTGGCAGCGTGGCGCGCGCCGAGAACGGGTCGTCCGCCGTGGCGGTGATGCGGAGCGGTTTCTGCGCCTCGATCAGTACCTGCGCCGTCGCGGTCGCGCCGGTCAGGGACATGTTCTTGCCGAACAGACGCAGGATGCCGCCCGGCCGCGCCGCGGAACCGACCTCGCCCTGGCACCACCAGACGACGGGACGATTGATGAGCTGTACGGCCGTCCCTGCCGGGGTCGTGATCGCGAACGCGAACACGCCCGGCTTCACGTCCGCCGGCACGACAAACTTCAGCCCGTTCTCGGCGGGTTGCTCCGTCTTCACGGCCAGGGCGCGTTTCTCGGGGAATGCGAACTCCGCCGTCGGCGCCGCCTTGACCTTGCCGTCGTCGAGACGCACGAACTTCACCTCCGGGGCAGCGCCCAGGCTGTCGCCCACGACAATGACCGTTTCGCCCGGCCCGGTCGGGTCGGCGGCGGAGAACACGGTCGGCGGCGCGGCCGGGCACGCTATGGTGACGGCAAAGGCAACGCCGAGAAATGCGCCGGCGAGACTCGACCCGTTCATGGTGCTCCCTCCCTGTCTGGCAGTCTGCCTGGGTGCGTGGCGTGGACCCATCGGCGTACGCTATCGCAGCACCGTCACGCCGTATGATTCAAAGCGTGAATCGTGAGTTGCCACAGGAATGCCTCGCGCTCTTGCTGCGGCAATGATGAGGCGATCGGCTGGGTCACGGTGAAGCATGGGCAGCCGTGCCGCTCCAAACCCAGTGTTGCCGTCGATGGGCAGCTCGACAATTCCATGGTGTTCCAGGGCCCTGCGGTACCACTCCTCGGGTGCCATGGGCAGGGTGAGTCTGCCGAGGGCGGCCTTGCACCCGATCTCAATGGCGCTTGCCGCACTCACGAAGACGATGCTGGCGTCCCTGATTGTCTTCTGTGTGCCGGCGGACAGCTTGTCGCCGCCGTTGACGAGCCAGATAAGAGCGCACGTATCCAGCATCAGCTCAGACATTCCCAATCCTCCGACATGTCGTCATCGAACAACGGACCGGCCACTTTCACGTGCAGTGCCGGCAGCGTCTTCAGCCGATTCCTGGGGTGATGGCGAACCAATTCGGCAACGGGCTTGCCGTTGCGACAGATCAGGAAGGACTCGCCGTCCTGCTCGACCTTGGCGACGAGGCCGGACAACTTGTTCTTGGCCTCAAACATGTTCACGGCTTGCATCGTGACACACTCCTGCGGACTCCGGACGGTGTGCGTGCGGTTTGCACGTTCCTGCCTTCCGGAACTATAGCTAACTAAGCTAGACTATCAACCCAGACGTGGCTCTGGTGGCAATGGGTCACTGAATTGTACAGAGCGCACACGGACGGTCTTCCGGCCGAGCCGCGAGAGCGGTTCCCCAAAATGTACCGCTTGCTACCGCGCGCGACTCGGACAGAGTGACCCGATTCACTGACCCATTGCCTCTGGTGAGGAATGCGTCGCCGCCTCCGGGGGCCGGATACGGCCCGGTCATGTGAGGATGTTCCTCGGGTGTCCCCGTCGGGGCCAGTGGGGTCACGCTCGGGGCAGACCTGCCTGCTGGGGGGCCGGCCGGCGTGCGGACACGCCTGGCCTACCTGCCCGGCCGCTGCGCCTGGCGCTGCCGGAACCGCAGCGGCGTGGTGCCGAAGCAGTCGCGGAAGCGGCGGCAGAAGTACGACGGTTCCGGGATGCCGACCTGCGCGCCGACTTCCTTGACCGTGGCGTCCGTCTCGACCAGCAGCGCCGCGGCTTTGCGCAGGCGCCGGTCGTGCAGGCGTTCCATCACCGACTGACCGGTCGCGCGCCGCACGTGGCGTGTCAATGTCGGGATGCTCATGTTCATCTGTACGGCAACATCGTCGAGCGCCAGCGGCTGACTGAGGTTGTCGTCCAGGAAATGGTCGATCAGGTCCGTCAGCGGTTTGGTGACCGGCGCCGGTTCGTCATCGCACGGCGCCGGTTCGGGAAGGTCAAACAGAGCAAGGAACGGGGCCAGGAACAGTGTCAGGCGCGCGGCAAGCCGGTCCGGTTGACCTGCCGCCGGCGAGCGGGTTTCGGCGAACAGCGCCTGGACGGCGGGAATCAGCTCAGGCTGACGCGGCCAGGCGGGCGGCAGCGCGGCCGCTGGCAGCGGCGTCACCGTGAACCACACCCCCAGGCGCGTCAACGCCCCGTTCGTCGCCTTCCACGAATGGATCGTGTGCGGGATGTGCAATTGGACCGAGCCTGGCACGAGCGGTTGCTCAGGCCCCGATGTGTCGCGGCCCTGACCGCCGAGGATCAGGATGCCTTCGTGGAACGAGTGCTGGTGTGGCCGAACGACGGTTCCCGGGCTGTCCAGGGCAAGCTGCAGTGAGAGGATGCGGACTTCGCACCCCGCGTAGCGCAGCACGGGCACCTGCCGCGCAATGCGGCGGCACGCGCCGGCTGAACCTGCGACCTCTTCGACGATGGTGGTTCGGGAACTCATCGGTACAGTCCTCAGATGGCGGTCGGGGCGTCGGGGGGCGAGTGCTGCACGGTGCACCGTCTTCCCTGAACCCTGAACACCGAACACCGCCACAGAACTCGATCCCGGACCGCGTAAACGCGGTACTACAAGCCTGGTTCCGCGTCCGGCGGGCCGGTCAGCAGAAGTTGGAAGGGGTGTGCGCATTTGCGTGCTCTCCTCGTTGTTGCCGTCATGGGCGTAGGCTCGGAAGGAAGCGTGGCGTCTCAGAGTGACACTCCGAACGTCGGGCCCCTGAGATGGCGCCGACCTCCGCTGAGAGGCCCCGGAAGCCGCGTGCAACGCGGCCACTACAGTGAGGAACGCAAGCACAAGCTCGGCTGTAGCGTCGGCCTTGCAGGCCGATCCCCGACACTCCTGCGCCGGGCCTTGGCCAAGCCATGATTGGAAACTACCATGAATTGATCAGGGCGTAATATGGACGCCTGGCACTATTGCGTGGTAATGTAGCATGGTAACGGTGAGTTCTGTACTGGCATCGGCCATGATCCGATAGTTTTATGACAAGTTGCGGGCGCCACGAGGCGTCTATGGAGGTCTCCAGGAAGATGAGCACCACGACCGAAACACGCGCGCCGCGATTCGCAGGGGTCATTCCGCCGCTGGTGACGCCGTTGCTGGAGCGCGACACCCTGGACGCGGCCGGGCTCGAACGGCTGGTCGAGCACGTCCTTGGCGGTGGCGTCTCGGGGCTGTTCGTGCTCGGGACCAGCGGCGAGGCGCCGTGCCTGAGCTACCGGTTGCGGCGCGAGTTGGTCGAGCGCGTGTGCCGGCAGGTGGCCGGCCGAGTGCCGGTCCTGGTCGGCATCACGGACACTGCGTTCCCGGAATCCGTGAGCCTGGCCCGACACGCCGCGGACCACGGCGCGACGGCCCTGGTGTTGGCGCCGCCGTACTACATGCCGCCGGGGCAGGCGGAGTTCCTCGAGTACCTGGGTGACCTGCTGCCCGAACTGCCGCTGCCGCTGGTGCTCTACAACATGCCGGCCATGACTAAGGTTCACCTCGACCCCGACACGGTCCGCAAGGCGGCCGAACTGCCGGGCGTGGTTGGCATCAAGGACAGTTCCGGAAACATGGTGTACTTTCATGATCTGCTGCGGTTCGCCGCGGAACGGCGCGACTTCAGCGTGCTCATGGGGCCGGAGGAGTTGCTGGGCGAAGCGGTGCTGTTCGGCGCGCACGGCGGCATTCCCGGCGGTGCGAACATCGCACCCCAGCTTTACGTGCGCATGGTCGAGGCGGGGCGGAACCGCGATGCGGCGACCGTCATTGAGTTGCAGGCGCAGATTCTGAAGTTGCGTGAGATCTACCGCATCGGGCGCTACGCTTCGAACGTGATCAAAGGCATCAAGTGCGCGCTGAACCTGCTTGGCCTCTGCAGCGACACGATGGCCGAGCCGTTCCACAGCTTCCATGCGCCGGAGCGGGAACGCACCCGCGCGGTGTTGTGCGACCTCGGGTTGATCAAGGCGTAACGCGGAGAATGGGACGTGAGAGGTTTGGTGTCAGGGAAGGCGAATGGTATTCACTCACAGTTTACATTTGTGAGCGTTGATTGTAGATTGTGCCGCACAACATGTTACATCACCGGCGGCACGGCAAGTCGGTGTTGTCGACCAGACGTAATGCGTCAGCGGCTCCCGGCCGGTGGACCGGCCGGTCATGTGTTGGTGTTACTCGCTTCTGTTCCGGGCGTTCTGGCAAAGTGGCGGGAGCGGCTCGCTCCCGCAGGTGCCGGAGCGAGCCGCTCCGGCCACTTTACCGGCCCTGCGAGTAACATGGGAGCCAAGGGTGGAGCATAGACCCCTGCCACCTTGTGTGGCAGGTGAACGGGTTCATTTGGCTACTACACCGCACCTCGGCCCCTCTCTTCCCTTTCCCCCGTCCGCCGGCGGCGGACGGGGGAAAGACATCTGAGGCGGTC
>MHBL01000087.1 GCA_001803235.1 Lentisphaerae bacterium RIFOXYA12_64_32 | reverse complement strand
CATGACCTGCCGCGGGCCGGCGGCCCTGAACCCCAGGCTTCCGACCGTCCGGTCCAGTCCAGGAGGGGCCATCAGACTCCCCGTTTCTGGAGCCCTGTCCTGCCGGCCCCGAACTCGCGCCAACGCGATGAACGCCGGTTTGGACGGTGTTTCGCGCGCGGGCTGACCAGGCCGACACTCCTCCACTCCAGCACACCCTGAATATACGCGGCAGCGGCCGGAACACCAAAACGGGAATCGCGCCCCTCTTTCAGGGCAGATCTTGACAGGCTGCGGGTGCGGTGCTATTTGTTCTGCTGTCGATGCAACCGCCATGGTCTTGATGCAACCGCCATGGTCTTTACGGTGAGGGTGTCGGACGGGGCCGCGGCCAACGGTGCCGCCGGCCGGAAGGCAGGAAGAAGGGAACGAGCGTTCGGTTCACACGCGGTCGCGAGCCGACGGGGTCGCGGCGCAGGGAAGTTGCGGCAGGGCAAGGAAGGGGGCAAGTTGGCCCAGCAGGGAAAAGGCCGACTCCCAGGGAAGTTTCATCGAACTGCTGAGGCTGTCACGCAGGGCGTTGTGTCTTTGTGCTTGCCATCCAGCCGAAGTCCAGGAGGGAATTCTTATGCCGAAGGAGCTTTGTAGCCATCAAGTACGCCAACCGTGCCCGCTCGGCGGCCAGTCCCACGCCGTACGCCGCGCATGTCCTCCGGCCGGCAGATGGCATCACACCTGCTCCCTTGTTGCCCTGCTGCTGGTGGCTGGGGCGTGGCGTGCCACGGCTGCGCAACCGTCCGGCACGGCTGCCGCGGTCCAGTTCCTGGCCGCTCAGGGAAGTTCGGGGACCTGGTCTGCGGACTCCCCACGCCAGAAGGCGGATTCGCTGGCCGCGATCCTGGCGCTCCAGTCTGAGGGCGGTGTGTCGGCAAGCCTGGCTGCGCTCAAGGCCAAGGGAACGTTGCTGCTCAACCTCCCTGCCGCATCCGACATGCAGACCACGCTCGACATGGTCCTGGAACTGGTGTGTGCCGCGAACACGGACGGGCAGACGCTGCTGGCCGCTCGCCAGGGCGGGGGTTGGGGCACGGCCAGGGGACAGGAACCTGACGTTCTCGATACGGCAATGGCGGCTGAATCTCTGCTCGCCCGCGGCATCGCACCCGCGGATGGCTGGGACGCCACCGCGCAGTTCCTGCTTGCCGCTCGCAAGGTCGATGGGTTTTGGTCGCTCTCCGAAGAGCCGGCCGTGGGCAAGCTCGAACTCAGCGCGCGCGTCACGCGCGTCATCGGAGTGTTGAAGCAACTGAAGCAGGCCGGCATCACCGACCCGGGCGCGGTGGACAATGCGGTCGCCGCCACGCTCCCACTCCTGCGAGCCTGCTTCCGCGCCGATGGCAGGTTCAGTCTCAGTGACGATCTGTCGCAGCCACCCTCGCCGGTGACCACCGCGGAGCTTTACCGCACGCTCTGTCAATTCGACCAACCGTCGCTGTACGCCGACGCGCTCTCGTTGCTCGGCTCGCTGCAGCAGACCGACGGCCGCTGGACCGAACCAGGCCGGCCGGAGATGGACGTGTACACCACCAGCACGGTGCTCATGGCATTCGTTGCCGTGAAACCGCCGCCATCCTCGGCGCGCGCCGACCTCATGGTGTTGCCTTCCGCCATCTCGTTTTCGCCGGTGAATCCTGAATCCGGTCAGGCCGTAGCCGTCAGTGTAGTGGTTTTCAACACCGGCAGCGCCGTGGCGAATAGCGTCGAAATTGCGTTCTTCAACGGCGATCCGCGCAACGGCGGCACGCAGATCGGCACGACGCAGATTTTGACAAGCATTGCACCGCGTGGCTCCCAGGCCGCGTCCGTGGTTCTGGACACCACGGGCCTGACCGCCGGGCCGCTGGTCTTCGTGCAGGCGGATCCTGACGGCAAAGTTGCCGAGACGGATGTCACCAACAACCTGGCCTCCCGACTCCTGCACATTAACGGGCTGCCGGATGCCACCGCGCCCGCAGGTGTGGACCTGTTCGTCTCGCCCCGGTATGTCAGCTTCAACGGTGAGGTCACCGATACTGTCTTCCTCATCGGCTCGCCCGTGGTGACGGTTCGGATCACGATTGCGAACCTCGGCACTGACGCCGCCAGTGCGTTCGTCGTCAGAGTTCTCGACGGCACGGTCCCGATCGGGCGTCTGACCGTCCAAGGCTTGGCCGGTGCTACGCAACGCGCGCTCGAACTGCCCTGGCTGCCGGGGTCTGGAAACCATGCCATCAATGTCAGCATCGACGCGGACAACCAGGTTGCCGAGATCAACGAAGACAACAACTCGGCGGTGACGAACGTCAGCGTCATAGGCGCGACCTGTGCCGTCATTGTGTCGAAATACAAGAACGGCCTCGAACAGGATCCGCCGCTCGATGCCTACGACATCGCGCACGTCCAGGTCGCCACCGCCTATCAGGGCGCCAGCATCGATCTGCTCGTGACCGATTCGCTGGGCATTCCCGCGCGGTTCCAGCCCATGCGGATCGATGTATCCAAGTACCAGTGGAACGTCGTCAACGTCCCGGCCGGCACCTACACGGTGACGGCGACTTTCTCAGCCGCCAATACCGGCACTGTGATGGACCATGCCGAAGCCAGTTTCGAGGTCCGTGATACCACGGCGCTGCGCAGCATCCGTGTCTCCCTGCCCAAGGACATTGTCGAGGGCGGCGTCTTGATGCCGATTCCGATTTCGATAACGCTCGCCAACGGTGCAAACGTCGAGAGCACTTGGGCGGTGTCCTGGCGCGTGCTGGACCCGGCCGGCGCCCAGGTCGCGGCATCGACAGCACCGGAGAACGTCGCGATCCTCGGCAGCCAGATGTCCAAGACCGTCACGCTCACCGAGCCCATCACCGGCACGTTCTCTGCCGCGGGCCGATACACCGTGGAGGTCTCCGCTTCGGCCGGTACCGCCGGGCCGTTCTCCGGCCAGGCCGGCTTCAGCCTGCTGCCGTCGTTGCATCTGAACGTCATTAACGAGGTGGTTCCCGACCAGGTCGCGCCGCTTGGCAAAGTCCGCGTCAAGACCGTCCTACGACTCTCCGCCACCGGCCAGGCCACGGGGCTTGACGTCCCGGTCGGCATCACCGACCTGCAGGTCTCGCCCTCCGGCAACATCGTGGACAGCGCCACATCGACCGCCACCATAGCAGCCACCGGCATCATCAACGCCATTGGCGAGATCGTGCCGGACGGCACCAAGCTCGCCGTGTATGTACCCTACGGAACCATCACCGGCGGCAACCCCGCGCCCGGCACCCCGTCCAACCCGCAAATTCGCATCTTCGACATTGTTGGCGGCGCCGTCAGCATCGGCTACGGACCGCGTGGCGGGACGCTTGGTTCAGGTCAGTACTCCCTCACCGTCATGGAGTTCCATCAGTACCACGAGGGCGAGGAGAAGTGGTTCGGCAAGAACTTCGGCAACGCCGAGATCTTCCTGATGGGACAATGAATGCTTGAACAGAAGCACGCGAAGAACGCTAAGGCCAACACAAAAGGGCGGAAGGTCGGCAGAGCCAGCGGTTCGGTTTCTTGGTTGCCTCGCCCTTGGCGACCTTCGCGACCTCCTGTGAGAATTTGAGAACATGAGGTAACATGATGAACGGCAAACGCTGTCTGCGGCTGGTCCTGTTCTCGCTCTGCGCGGCGGTCACCGTACAGCTCCACGCCACCACGTACTACGCCAGCAGTTCGGCCGGCAACGACAGCTACGACGGCCTGGCCGCGACCTTCGACGGCACGCACGGCCCGAAAGCGACCATCCAGGCGTGCATCAACGCCGCGACGGCCAGCGACACGGTCATTGCCGCGCCGGGCACGTACTATGAGCAGATCAACTTCGGCGGCAAGGCGATCACCGTCCAGAGCACCGACCCGAGCAGCCGTGCAGTCGTGGACGCGACCGTGATCAACGGCG
>MHBL01000086.1 GCA_001803235.1 Lentisphaerae bacterium RIFOXYA12_64_32 | reverse complement strand
TGGGAAGGTGCGGACCATTGCGCGCAATTGCGGGGTGACTTCTGGCGACCGAGCACTAGTCGCGTTGTCTGCCACCTTCCCCTCTCCGGGCGGACCGCGGCCGCGGTCCGTCCGGAGAAGGAGGAAATGCGGGGTGGGCGGTGGTACAGTTAGCCAACCGACCTCCTTCACCACCGGCGCGAGGCCGGTGGGGTCGGGTCATTGCACAGGTCGCTATTTCGAGACGATCGGTATCGTTTCGCCGTTCCTTCCGGGTTCTGCTCTCGGCGGGCATGGCGGTGAAGACCACAGTGCGATCAGCCAGGAAAGGATGTGAACCGTGTTACCACGCGAGCGTGTGTTTGCGGCGTTGGAGCATCGCGAGCCGGACCGGATCCCGTGGGGTGAGCACTCGATCGACTACAATGTCTACGAGGACATTCTCGGGCGTCCGACGCTGGTCCAGTCGAAGATGCGCGAGACCCAGGCGTACTGGGACGGGCGTCGCGACGAGGTCGTCGAGTGTGTCAAGCGTGACCGGCTTGACCTGATCCGGGCCTTGGACATGGACATCGTTTTTGTCGGCCAGGTGCCGGGCAAGGGTTACCACCCGAAAGCGTTCGAGAAAATCGACGCTGATACGTACCGCGACACGGGCGGCAATATCTACCAGGTATCCTCGACCACCCATGACCTGATGCCGTACAAGCGCAATACGTCGAACTACAAGCCACCGACCGTCGCGTCGATACAGGAGCAGATAGACAAGCTCGACTCGCAGCCGCTCGGGGACCCGAACGGCTCGGAGTGGGAGTTCGTACACCACGCGGTCAAGGAGATGAAGAAGACGCACTTCATCCTGCTGCTCTGCGGCGATCTCGGGTTCCCCGGGTTCGGCGCGACGGAAGAGGAGTCCTGGATGAACCTGCTGCTCGAGCCGGAGACCTGCCGGAAGCTCGGGGAGCTGCGCGGCAAGCAGATGCTGCGCGAGGTGCGGCTGCACGCGCAGCTCGGTGTGGACGGGATCATGCCGTGCGGCGACCTGGGCAGCAGTACCGGCCTGATGGCGAGTCCGGAGATCTACCGCGACATGGTCTACCCGTGGCACAAGGCGCACGTCGAGGCGGCGCACAAGCTGGGGCTGAAGGTGCTCAAGCACTGCTGCGGCCACGTCTGGCCGATCATCAACGAACTCGCCGAGGTGTACGACGCGTACGAGGCGATCCAGGCCAGCGGCGGCATGGACATTCGCAAACTGAAGGAGCGCGTCGGCGACCAGATCTGCCTGTGGGGCGGGATCTGGCACGAGCACATCATCATGGGCACGGTCGAGGACATTCGCAACGACGCGAAGTACGCGTTCAAGCACGCCGCGCCCGGCGGCGGCTATATCATGGGTTCGAGCCACTCGTTGGCGGTCGGCGCCAAGCGCGAGAACGTCCTCGAGATGAAGCGGTGCCGCGACAAGTGGGGCGTGTACCCGATCAACCCGCGCCGGTTCCGGTAGGACGGCGGCGTGTCTGTGGTGAGGGCTACGGCTCTCTTGAGCTGCCGTTCCCTGGGACCGCTGAAGACGTGGGACTACCTCGCTAACGCTTGGCGACGTCTGGACCGCGGCGCCTTCGCGCCGAGCAGGGTCAGGGCGTTGCGGAACAGGATCAGGTCCTGGCCCTGGCGGGGGATGCCCGGGGTGCGGATCGCGTCGCGGGTGTAGCGCATTTGGGCGCTGCCCTGCAGCGGCACGTCGGTGCCGAACACGAACCGTTCAGCCGGCAGGTATGACAGCGCCTCTTCCATGACCTCGGGGTAGACGTAGACGAGGTAATGGGCCGTGTCGACCCAGACGTTGGTCAGGCCGCTGTCGGCGACCTGCTCGACGCCCGACAGGTTCGGGAAGTACGGGTACGCGCCGTTCTGGAAGATGCCGGCCATGTGCGCCACGATGAATTTCTTCTGCGGGTAGCGTGCGGCCACTTCGAGAAGTGAGCCGATACCGGCGAACGAGGTGCCCGGCATGCACGAGCAGTGGCAGAGCACGAGGTCGGTCGCCTCCAGAATTCTGGCCAGGCAGTCGTGGGACTTGCGGCCGCGCACGTCGTAGCCGTGGTAGTCCGGGTGGAGCTTGACGCCGATCAGCCGGTCGTGCTTCGCGAGGCTTGCGAGGTCGTTCAGGGTCTCGGGGAACAGCGGGTTGACGACGATGTAGCCGAGCAGGTGCGGATTCTTCCGCACGGCCTGTACGACCTCGCGGTTGCCGCGGCGCGTGTCATACATGATTGCGTCGGCGGACGACACAGCCAGGTAGTCGAAGCCGGCTTCCTGCCGGAGCGTTTCCAGGCGTTTCGCGTCGGCGTCCCAGCGCGGGTGCAGGTTGATGCGGCCGAGGTGGCCGTGCATGTCGATGATCATGGGGTGGGTCTCCGACTACGATCGTACTCTGTTCTCTATCTCGATGTTCCTTGGCGACGTCCTGCCCGGACCGCGTAAACGCGGGACTACGAGTTTGGCTTGCCGCGAGACCATGGTTTGCCGCGGGGTCGTCTGTGTGTGTGGCGAGTTTCAGGCAGTGTTCCGCTCACGGCGGGCTCACCTCAGGTTCAGGACTTCGCGGCGGTGGCTGGAGAGTTCTTCCACGCCGTTGGCGGTGATGCGGACACCGTCCTCGAAGCGCAGCCCGACATTGCCCTTGCCGAGGAAGATGTCGATGTTGAACATCATGTTGGGCTGCAGTTCCATGTCGAGCGAGGTCTCGATGAACGGGTACTCGCACTCCATGAGACCGACGCCGTGCGCCGGGCCGTAGAGGATGTACTCGCCGTAGCCTTGCTCGCGGATGTAGGCGTGGACTTTCTTTGCGACCTCACTGGCGAGAATGCCGCCCCGCAGCGTAGCGATGGTGAGTTCCTCGGCGGCCAGGCCGACTTCCAGGAGTCTGCGGAGTTCGCGGCTCATCTTGCCGAGAACAAACGGCCGGCCAATGCTGGATGCGTACCCGCCGAACCGCGCACCGCAGCACAACTGTATGACTTCGCCGTTACGGATCTTGCGGTGCGTCGGGCGGCTGATGGCCTGGTTGGTGTTCGGGCCGCTGCAGCACCAGATGGGATAGCCGGTGCAATCCGCGCCGGTCGAGAGCATGGCGTACTCGGCCTCGGCGGCGACTTGGACTTCGGTCATGCCGGGCTTGGCGACGCTGAGTACGCGCTCAAGGCCGCGTTCGGCGAGGCGGTAGGCCTGGCGGTGCAGCTTGACTTCGTTGGCGCTCTTGACCATGCGCAACTGGAGGAGCAGGTCATCGGCGTCGACGAGTGAATCGGGGCCGAGTACGGCGGCCAGGCGCTGGTGCACGGGCAGGGGCAGCATGGCGTAGCCGGCGATCCCGAGCCGGCGGATGCGGTGCTTGCCGAGTACCGCTTCCCATGTGTCCAGCCGGGCGTTGGGATACGCCGGCTGCGAGGACTCGCGCAGTTCGATGAGTTGGTAGAGTTGCGACAACCGCGACGTGGCCGTGGCGAATGTGCGGCTCTCGGGGCCGATCAGCAGTGACGGCTCGCCGGTGCGCGGGACCAGTACGGCCGTGGTCTCGAAGCTCGGCCAGTAGTCGCTGAGGTAGCGGGCGTTGGCGGGCTCGCACTCGGTGGCGAACGCCAGCAGGCCGTCGAGTTTGCGCCGCGTCAACTCCTGCTGCACGCGCCGGGCGCGGTCCTGGTACTCAGAGTTTGGGATTCGGGTGAGCATGGGGGGCGGTCCTCCAGAGGTGTCGGGTTTCAGGTGTCAGGTGTCAGGTGCAGAGTGTCGGGGGTCGGGGGTCGGGGGGCTGAACCCTGAACCCTGAACCCTCCAACCTTCATGGGGTGCCTTTCAGTCGGGTGCTGTTGCGGATGACCAGTTCCGGTTCCAAGGCCGTCTGGATCGACACCGGTTCGTTGGCGTCGATGGCGCGGACCAAGGCTTGCGTGGCCAACTCGGCGACGCGGTCGTTGGGCTGGCGGATGGTCGTCAGGGACACGCGCGCCAGGGCGGCGACTTCCAGGTCGTCGATGCCCATGACCGCGAGGTCGGGTCCGACCCGGACTCCAGCGCGGTCGGCGGCTTCCATGACGCCGAGGGCGCAGAGGTCGTTTCCGCAGAGCAAGCCGTCGGTCTTTGGCCGTGAACTCCGGAGGGACGCGAAGCCGGTCATGCCGCCAGCGATGCTCAGGTCCGCATCGACGACCTGGGCGCGGGAAAACGGGCGACCGTGGGCTTTCAGGGCCGGGCCAAATCCGTCCATGAGCCGTTCGAAGGCGCTGAACCGGCGGCCCTTGGACGGAGGTATGAGCAGAGCCAGGTGTCGGCAGCCGGCCGCGACCAGATGCTCGGCAGCCAGGCGTCCGGCGCAGGTCACGTCGTTGGCGACAAACGGGCCCTTGAACCCGCGCGGGTAAGAGTCCATGGCCACGTACGGAACGTTGTAGTCGCCGAGGATGTCGAAGCTGGCGTCGGATTCTTCACACAGGCAGAGGATTGCGCCGCGGACGCGCGCCTCGAGCATGCGCCGCAACGACTCGGCCTCGCGGCCGGGATCCCACTGGCTCTCCATGACGAACACCTGGTAGCCGAACGACTCGGCGGTGTGCTCAACCATGCGCACCATGCGGGTGTAGAACGGGTTGGTGAGATCGTTCACCAGTACGCCCAGGGTGCGGGATTGTCCGGCACGCAAATGGCGGGCCGCCAGGTTCGGGACGTAGTTCAGATTGCGCGCGACCGTCAGGACGCGCTGGCGGGTGGCGTCGGAAATGCGGGACTTGTCCTGGAACGCCAGCGACACGGTGGTTTCCGAGACGCGGGCGCGACGTGCGACATCGCGGATGGTGGCCGACATACGTTCTCCAGTTCCGATAAGTTTGACGTCAAACCTAATGTAGTTCGAGCCGTGTGGATGTCAAGTGGGCGGATGGCGGGACAGGTGCTGCGTCAGTGAAAGGTGAGAAACCGAGTGGCGCGTCCAAGGTGGAGGCCGGGTCTCCCGGCCTGGCCTGGCTCGGCCGCGTCGCTCCATCGCGCCGGGTCAGGAGGCCCGGCGCCCACCTTAGGCTGACGCTTCCCTGGGATAGTGGAGGTTGAGGATGAGCCGGCGACCCGCAGTACCGGGAAACGGGGGTCGCGTCGGTTGGGTCGGTTTCGTCCGTTGCCGCCGCGGCAGATTGAGCACGGCGTGCCTGGTGTTCGGGCATGCCGCGGTCACACGTTCCTGAGCAGGACATTCTCGATGACTTCGGCAATGGTGCCGGCTCGGTCGATGGCCTCTTCGATGCGATCGAAGAGTTGCGCCCACTTGATGAGGTCGAGGAGTTGTGCGGGGTCCAGCGGTCCGGTCTCGTAGAGTTCGCCCACGGCCACCAACAGGAGCATGTCCGCCTCGTTGCGCAGGCGGCGGATGTTGGCGCGCGATTCTTCGCCGGTGCCCTTGGTCTCTAACTGACTGAGGAGACGCTCGATCTCTCCGGTGATTTCACGCAGAGTGCTGGCCAGATCCTTTGCGGCGCTGCGGGGTTCCTTGAGGCCGTACAACCGGATGCGGACGGCCACAGCCTTAACCGCTTTGAGCGCTTCCTCGAATGCCCGGTTCAGATCGCAGATGCCTTGGCGGTCGACGGGTTTGATAAGTGTCAGCGAGAGCTGCCGGTCGATCTCATGGGTGTTGGCGTTGCCTTCAGCGGCGAGGGCTTGGATGCGTTGGCACTTGGCGGATGCCTCGGCATAGTCGGCGCACACGGCTTGGAGGAGCGTCACCGCCTCACCGAAGATGGCGCAGTGCCGGGCGAACAGTACCCGGAACTCGAACGCTGGCGAGAAGAGACTGAAGTAATTCATGGGCGGTCTCCGAACCCATCGTTTCCCGCAATCCTCGGCGCAATCATTTTCGACCGCCCCCGTTCCATTCCCGGGGACGGACCGATCGACGATGGCGAAGACGATTGCGGCAACGATTGTCTGTTCGTCATTTCCTGTTTCATCCTGACTTTGACACCACTCACCCGCCGGTCGTTGACGTGGGCCGCGCAACCTTCACTGCAGAGTTGGCGCTGCCACGGAGCCAACGGTTCAGCTTATCGAGGTACACGTAGAACACCGGGGTGATGTACAGCGTCAGGAGTTGGGAGAAGAGCAGGCCGCCGACCACTGCTACGCCCAGGGGGCGCCGTGCTTCGCCGCCAGCGCCCCAGCCGAGCGCGATGGGTAGCGTGCCGATGAGCGCGGCCATCGTTGTCATCATAATCGGGCGGAAACGGATACGGCATGCTTCGAGGATGGATTCCTCGGAGGTCGATTTCTGCGTACGTTCGTGTTCGAGGGCGAAGTCGACCATCATGATGCCATTCTTCTTGACGATGCCGACCAGCATGATCATGCCGACATAAGCGTACAGGTCCAGCGGCATTTTGAGCAGGTGCAGGGCTGCCAGGGCGCCGAACCCGGCCAGAGGCAGTGCGGTCAGGATCGTCAAGGGATGAATGAAGCTCTCGTAAAGAATGCCGAGGACGAGGTAGATGATGATCACGGTGACCAGCAGCAGGAACCCCATGCCGGCGAACGAGGACTTGAACGCCTGAGCCGTGCCCTGGAAATTGGTGTGGACCGAGGCGGGCAAGGTTTCCCGTGCGAATGCGTCGATTTCCTTGATGGTTTCTCCGATGGACGTGCCGGGTTTCAGGTTGAAGGAGATGGTGGCGGAGGGGATCTGGCCGGAATGGTTCACGGCGAGTGGGGCGACGGAGTGTGCGAAGTTCGCCACCTCTTTCAGGGGCACCAATTCGCCGTTGGTGGATTGGAGGTAGAGCTTGTCCAGGACGCTGGGATCGTCGCGGAACTGCGGTTCGAGTTCGAGGATGACATAGTAGAAATTGGTTGATGTATAGATGGTGGAGACCTGGCGGTTCCCATACGCGGAGTAGAATGCGTCCTGGACCTGGCGCAGGGTCAGGCCCATGGCCGAGGCCTTGTCGCGGTCCACGACGATATCGATTCGCGGTTTCCTGAACTGCAGGTCGGACTTGACGTCCGTCAGGGCTTGGATCGTACGCATTTTCTCTTCAACCTTGGCCCCGTAGGTGTACAAGGCGTCCAGGTCGGTGCTCTGCAGCGTGAATTCCCACTGTGCGGAGGCCAGGCGCGATCCGATGGTGATGACGGGCGGGTTGACCAGGGATACGATCAGCCCGGGGATGGCGTTGAGTTTGGGCCGCAGCCGAGCGATGACTTGGTCCACCGTGCTTTGGCGCTCCGTCTTGGGGGGGAGGCTGATAAATGTGATGCCGGTGTTTTCGCTGGGGAACCCGGCGATGGTGACAGCCGTGGCCGTGGCGCAGTCCGCGTCTTCCCGCAGAACCTGGATCAACTGTTCCTGATGTCGCTCGATGTTCCGGTAGGACCCCTTGTCGTCGACCAGCGAGAAGATGCGGAAGTAGTTCTGGTCCTCGGGCGGAATGAAGCCCTTGGGTAGGATGGTGAACAAGTGGATGGTCCCGTAGATGACCGCCACGGTGGCAATCAGGGCGAGGATCCGCAGTTTCATGGCCCATCGCAGGCTCCACTGGTAGGCGGTCAAGGTCGCGTTGAAGACGTGCTCTGAGAGGCGGAACAGCGGGCCCGGTTGTCTCGGGGCGCCGGCTTTTCCGAGAAAGCGGCTGCACAGCATGGGGGTGAGGGTGAGGGAGAAAAACCCGGAAAAGAGGATTGCCGCCGCAATGCAGGTGGCGAACTCGCGGAAGAGCCGTCCGAGGATGCCGCCCATGAACATGATCGGGATGAAAACCACGGTCAGCGACAGGGTCATGGACAAGACGGTGAATCCGATTTCGCGCGACCCCCTGAGCGCGGCCTCCATGGCGGTTTCGCCCTGTTCCATGCGGCGGATAATGTTCTCGAGCACAACGACGGCGTCATCCACCACGAACCCGATCGACAGGGTCAGTGCCATGAGGGAGAGGTTGTTCAGGGTGAACCCGAGCAGGTACATCACGATGAAGGTGGCGACCAGAGAGAGGGGCACCACCACGCCCGGGATCACGGTGGGCTTGAAGGCGCGGAGGAACATGAAGATGACCGCGATGACCAGGGCGATCGTGAGCAGCATGGTGTACTGCATGTCCGTGATGGACTCCTTGATGAACTCGGACTGGTCGAAGACCATGCCCATGTCCATGGCGCCCGGCATGTTGGCCCGGATCTTGGGCAGTTTCTCGCGGACGGCATGCGCCAGGGCCACCGTGTTGGTGCCAGGTTGCTTCCGGATCCGGAGGACGACGGTTTGCTGGGGTTCGGCACCGGTCAGGTACCACGCCGCGCACTTGTCGTTCTGAACGCCGTCGACGGCGTTGCCAAGGTCGCAGATCCGGACCGGGTAGCCGTTTTGGTACGTGACAATGAGGGAGTTGAACTGCTTGGCGTCCATCAGTTGTCCGTTCGAGTCAAGGGTATATGCTGTCGACGGTCCGTTGATCGTGCCGCCAGGGAGGTTGACATTGCCCGCCTGCAGGGCGTCGGAGACCGTATTGATGCCGATCTTGCGGCGCGCCAGCACATCCGGGTTGACCTGGATCCGGACGGCGTATTTCTGGGGCGGTACGGTATCGACCTGGGCGATGCCATTGATGGCCGAGAGGCTGGGGACAGCGACATTTTCGGCGAAGTCGTTGAGTGTCGTTACCGGCAGCGTTTCCGAGACCAGGGCGATGAACATGATGGGCATGTCGGCCGGGTTGACCTTGCAGTAGGTCGGCGGGTTAGGCATGTTCCGCGGCAACACGCCCATGGCCGCGGAGATCGCGGCGCTGACATCCAGAGCCGCGGCGTCGATCTGGCGTTCGAGCGCGAACTGGATGTTGACGGTCGTCACACCCAGGGTGCTGGTGGAGGTCATGGAGTCCACGCTGGCAATCGACGAGAACTGCTTTTCCAGCGGCGTTGCCACCGTGGCGGCCATGGTCTCCGGGCTGGCGCCAGGCAGGGATGCTGTCACGCTGATGGTGGGGAAGTCAACGGCCGGCAGGTTGTTGATGGGCAGTTCGCGGTAGCTGGCCAGGCCGAAGAAGAGCAGTCCGACCGTAACCATGACGGTCATGACGGGCCGGCGGATCCAGATTTCGGAGATATTCACGACCACTTACCTCGCAGTCCGGGCTGTGTGCACAACCCAACCTCGGTGTCGGGTCCGGCATTGAAGAGTCGATGGGCGCCTCGGTCGAAACGGAGAAGGGTGCGCCTCAGTTCCCGGGAGGTGCTTTGCCGCTTGCGCTTTCCTGCTTCTTCTCGCCCGGTGGCGTGGCCTGCTCCTGCCCGGCACCCTTGACCTTGACCTTAAAGCCCTTTTTCAGTTTGTTCTGTCCGTCCGTCACCACGGTTTCGCCGGCTTTCACGCCGGCGAGTACCTCAACTCCGCCATCCTGGGTTACGCCGAGGGTGATCTGCCGGAACTCGGCCGCCATCTCGCTGTTTACCACAAAGACGTACGCGCCCTTCTGTCCGTGTTGCACGGCTGCTTCCGGGACAACCACGGTGTCCGGTTTTTCGCCGAGGACCAGGGTGGCGTGGACAAACTGGCCGGGCCAGAGCGTCTCGTCGTCGTTCGGGAACTCGGCTTTCAGGAGGATCATGCCGCTCTGGGTGTCGATCGCGTTGTCAACGAACACGAGTTTGCCGACATGCGGCTTGTCGGGTGCGTCGGGCAGGCTGGCTCGCACCTCGAGAGTGCGTCCTTTCATGCGTCTCTGGATCTCCGGCAGAGATCGCTCGGGAACAGGGAAGGCGACGTGAATTGGCTTGATCTGGTTGACCACGAGCAACTGCGTCTTGTTGGCTTCCACGATACCGCCTTCGTTGAGCCCATAGGCGCTGGTGCGGCCAGCGACCGGCGACTGGATGGTGCAGAAGGCGATGTTCAGTCGCGCTTGCTTCGCTTCGGCCTCATCGGCCAGCACGGTCGCCTCCATGGCCGCCACCTCGGCAAGGGCCCGGTCGAGGTCGGACTGCGACGCCACATCCGTCTTCTTGAGCTGTTCAAGCCGTTTCGCTTCCGTGGTCAGGAACTTCAGCCTGGCCAGGTCACGGGTCCGGAATGCTTCGGCTTGGTTGAGTTGCTCCTGGAACGGGTCCGAATCGATGGTGAACAGCAGCGCATCCTTCTCGACGAACTGTCCTTCGGTGAAATGCACCTTCCGGATCTGACCTCCGACTCGCGAGGTAATGGGCATGGCGTTGACGGTCTGCACGGTGCCCAGGCTCTGCACGACCTCCAGTACCGTCTCTTGTACGGCGTGGCCGACTGTCACCGGGACTTCCGGAGGTGGCGGTGGCGTCGCCGGTGCGGACGCGGTTTTTCGGTTCGACGGACAGCCCAGGCAGCAAACGGCTAGTACCACGACAGCGACGAGCGTTTTCATCTCAGTCCCCATTTTTCCTGTATGGACGCAAACGTGGGCCGGCGCGCACCGTCGCCGGCCGGCATCACGGAGTTCATTTGTCGTGCAGGGTCCAGATGCCGTCCCAGTTGTGGTCGGGCGGGGTGGCACGGTAGAAGCCGCAGCGGTCGAGGTACAGCTTTGAGGGCGTGTCATTGGGATTGGCCTGAAGCGCGGCCAGGAAGCAGTCGCCGGCCTGCTGCCACTCGCGCTGCCGGTAGAGTTTCAGGCCTTTCTCGAAGGCGGCCAGAACCTTGTCCATATTCGGGAAGGTTTCCGGCGTGTGGTGGTCCAGAGCCTCGAAGACGGCAACCGATTTGCTCTTGCCCTTGACGCGGATGTAGTCGATCTCGCGCAGTTTCCGCGGGACTTTCAGTTTCTCAACGACGAATTCGGAGATCAGGACCTGGGTGCCCAGGTACTTGTTGGCGCCTTCGAGTCGGGAGGCGACGTTGACGCTGTCGCCGATGACGGTGTAGTCCATGCGTTTGGGTGAGCCGATGTTGCCGGCGATGACTTCGCCGTGGCTGATGCCCACGCCGATGGCGATCGGGATCTTTCCCAAGGCCTTGCGCCGCTCGTTGAACTGGCGCAGTGCGACCATCATTTCGTTGGCGACGGCCACGGCGTTGTCGGCGTCATGGTCGGTCTTGAACGGGGTGCCGAACAGGGCCATGATGGCGTCGCCGATGTACTTGTCCAGAATGCCGTTGTGGTGGAAGACGATGTCGACCATGTCGGAGAAGTACTCGTTGAGCATGGTGACGGTTTCGCGGGCGCCGAGCATTTCGGAGAGGGGCGTGAAGCCGCGGATATCCGAGAACAGGATCGTGACCTCCTGGGCGGTGCCGCCGAGCATGGTTTCGCCGCCCTCGAGCAGTTTCTCCATGACTTCGCGGGTCACGTAGCGTGACATGGTCGTCTTGACGCGTTTCTCACGGCTGATGTCTTCGAGGATGAGCATGCATCCGATGGGTTCGTCCTTGATGTTGACCAGCGGGACGGTGACCGAATTGACGGAGACTTTGCCGTTGGGGCCGAGGTCAATCTCGGTATCGACCGTGAGGATGCGCTCGCCCGTCTGTGCGACCTTTTCGACGCCATCGACGATCCAGGCGTTGGAGTCGCGGAACACGGCCCCGATCTCTTTGCCGACCGCGTCGGATTCGGGCAGGTGCAGGATCTTCACGGCGGCTTCGTTGACCTTGATGACATGGCGGTCGGCATCCAGGGTGATGACGCCGTTGCTGAGACTGCGAAGGATGCTTTCGTTGTAGTTGCGGGCGTCGAGAACTTCTTCGAAGAGCCGGGCGTTTTCCAGCGAGATACTGGCTTGGGCGGAGAAGGCCTTGAGTCGTTTCTCGTCCGACTTGTCGAAGGCGCGCCCCCGCTTGTTCAGCATCTGCATGACCCCGAGTTTCTCGCCTTTGCGGCTGACGATGGGCATGCAGAGGATGCTCTTGGTCAGGAACCCGGTCTTCTTGTCGAACGCCGGGTTGAAGCGCGGGTCGGAGTAGGGGTCGGGGATGTTGATGACGTCGTTCGCGGTGAAGCAGGCGCCCGCCAGGCCGGCGGTGGCGGGGAACCGGATTTCGCGCATCCCGACACCTTCGGCGACGCGGGACCAGAGTTCGTTCGTTTTATGTGAATAGAGGAAGAGAGTGCCACGCTCGGCGTCGAGCATTTCGCCGGAGACGCGGACGATGCGTGCCAGGAGGGCGTCGAGCTGCAATTCGGAAGATATGGCATGGGTGATTTCGTAAAGGCGAGCTTCCTCGAAACGGGCGCGTTCGACCTTCTCGAAGAGCTGGGCGTTTTCCAGCGCGTTGGCCGCCTGGGAGGTGAGGGCGTCCAGGAGTGTCTGGTCTTCGTCGTCGAAGTCGGCGCCATTGTTCTTGTTCAGGACCTGGGTGACGCCGATGATCTCCTTGCGCATGTTGCGCAGTGGCGAGCTGAGGATGTTTCGGGTTCGGTACCCCGTGCGGCGGTCGACTTCCGGGTTGAAGCGTGGGTCGGCGTAGGCGTCGGGGATGACGATGGCCGTGCCGGAGGTGAATGCCGCCCCGGCGATACCGCGGTCGCAGGGGAAACGGATTTCGCCCATGGCATCGCCCTGAGCCACGCGCGAGAAGAGTTCATGCGTTTCGGCGTCATAGAGGAAAAGGGTGCTGCGGTCGGCGCCCAAGGCCTCGGAGACGATTTCGATCAGGCGCGGGAGGAGGACATCCAGTGAGAGGGTATCGGAGACCTTGTGCGAGACCTCGACCAGCGCCGACAGGCGTCGGAGCAGATCGCCGATCTTGACGACCAGTTCGTTGCGGTCGGTGGCGGAGAGCGCCTTCAGGATGCGTTCCAAGTCGGTCTGGCGCAACCGGTGCTCGAAGACGGAGCGAATAATGTCGAGTTCGTCGGCCATCAGAGTTTTGCCTGGAGTGCGACCATGCGTCGGCGGTTGCCTGCCCATCAGGCGGAATTGCCGGTCTCCTGTTTGCCTTCCCGTGCGTCTTTGATTCTCTGTTTGATGTCACAATACAACTTGTCCAGCGTGAGGATTCTGCGGAACAGGGACAGACAGATGAAGCCCATGAGCCGGAACGCGAGCGCCGACTTGGACTGGATCAGTTGGTCGAAGTTGGCGTGGTTGAGGAATGCCAGCCGACACGGGGCCAGGGTGACGACCGTGGCGGATCGCGGCTTGTCATCGATGAGCGCCATTTCGCCGAAGATTTCGCCGTCGTGCAGTTCTCCGAGGGTCACGGCGCACGGGTCCGGCCCGCCGCAGACGACTCTCACGTGTCCCGAGATGAGGAAATACGCCCCGTCTGCATCGTCGCCTTCGGAGAAGATGACCTGTTCGGCGCCCACGTCGCGGACTTCGCGATGGAGTTCCCGGGTGTCTTCGGCCACCAGTGTTGGCAGGAAATCCACTTCTCCGGCCACGAGTTCCGCCCCCACCTTGTCGAAGTCATGCAACCGGTCCTGGTCCCCTTCCTCCAAGAGGCTGAGGAAACGGATGGTAGCCTTGTACTTGTCGTTGAGGTTGCGGAGGCGGTCGGGCAAGAGGGTGTAGAGTCGGTAGATCAGGTCGTGCGCAAACGGCTGCCCGCTCTTGAAGAGGGTTTCCAGGGCGGTGCGGGTGAGCACCCCGACGCGGGTGCCGTCCATGGCTGCGGTCACGGTGGCGGAGCGGCGGATGCTGTAGAACAGGCTCATTTCGCCGAAGATCTCGCCTGGCCGAAGAGTGGCCATCAACGAACCGTTGAGGCGGACGTGGGCTTCCCCGTCCTTGACGTAATACATTTCGGTGCCGATGTGCGCCTGGTCACAGATGACATCCCCGGCCATGTAGACCCGGTCCTCCCGGAAGATCAGTTTCATGTGTTCGTTGTTGATGGTGGCGAACACCGCGCCGCTGATGTTCTGGCAGATAACGTCAACGTCGCTCTTGCTGATGACGCCGGCCTCGGTGTGGATCGGCAGGAGCAAGTCATCGACGTAGCGGGTGAGGTCGGCCCTGAGGTGCTGCGGCATCCGCATGAAATCCAGCGAGATGCGCTTTGCCTCGTCGACAGAGAGGTTTTTTCGGTCCTGGATGGTGCGGAAGATGAGGTGTTCGGTCAGTGCCGGTACGCCCTTCATGCCCGCCAGGTACTGATAGGCACGCGCCACGGTGAAGCGTTTCTCGATGAACGCGCCCGGGGTGAGGTGGAGCAGCGCTTCCTCGCCGCGCCGGCAGACGTCCTCGAAGGACTCGGTGAAGACGGCGGACTGGGCGTCGTGGATGGTCTGGATGTCGTCATCGGTCAGTGGCTGAATCTGCTCCGCGACGACAGGCAGCTCGTGCCCCATGTGGCGCAGCAGCCGGATGATCACGGCGTTGTTGATGCCGCGTCCGGAGACGTTGCTGTGGACATCGGCACTGAATGCGGGCGGGGAGAAGAGCAGGTTCCCGTAGTTGTCGGTGGCATGCATGCGCATGAAGACGTGGTTTGCCAGGCACCATCTGCCCACCTTTTCGCAACCGACCAGAGGGTCTTCGCCGTCGATGTTGAGGTGTCCCACATCGAGGGTGATGCCAAAGTTGGCGCGCCGCAGGTCAGCCGGCAGCGCCTCCATGGCCTTCTCGACATACTTCAGGAGGCATTCCGACGTCTGCGGGTACCGGCCTTGGCAGTAGTTTTCCACGGTGACGTGAAGACGGCTGCCCTGGGCCCTCTGCACCAGTTGAGTGAACGGTTTCACCCGGTCGGTGTCCACCAGATGGAAGACCACCGATTCGGCTCCAACGTCTACCGCCAAGTCGACGGTCTCGAACTGCACCTCCATGCATTGGGTCGGATCGAAGAAGCTCTGCGCTCCGCCCTTCGCCGGACTGGGCACGGGCAGGTAGGGACCGATAATGGGCGAGTGAATGTCCAGCTTGACGCCGCTGCGTTGCAGCGCCTCGCGGATCTGTTGTCGTTTCTCGGTCGTGATTTCCTCGGGAAGCAGTTTGGCGAAATTGAAGGGGTGGAAATCGACGCAGATTTCGATGCCCTGGAGATTTTCGCGACGAGCCCGGTCAATCATCAGGACCGGGTCCCAGATCTGGCGCTCCCAGAATGTGGTGGCACGGACGCGCCGCGGGTCTTCCAGGGGGCGCCAGTCATCCATGTTCACGGTGGACAGCATGTATTGCTGCTCGTACCGGCGGCCGTACTCGATAAGAAAGGCATCCAGTTTCTCCGGGTCGTTCTGGCCGAACAGCAGAAAGAACGGCGCGTGTTCGTACAACCAACAGGCCTTGACCAGACGGATCGGCGCCTCGATGACACGTCGCAGGGCGCCGTGGTCGCCGGGTTCGTCGGCGCGACCGGCCAGGTTCAAAATGTGTTCCAGACTGGTTTGGGCGATCTCGTAGCGGTACTTAGTCTTGGACAGGTGGGCGGCGAGAAGGGCGAGGGCGGTGTCGGGGGCGAGCTCGAGTCGGGCTAGGCGCTCACGGCTTTCCCGGCGAAGAATATCACGGTCGGGCAGGCTCTGGTCAAGAACCGTTTTCACCGCAGCCGGATTTGCCTGGGCACGGGTCATGTATTGGATGTAGTCCATGAACGGCATCCGCAGAGAGAAGGTTTCTGTGTCTGCAGGCTTGCGACGGACCGGATCCCGGCCGGCGGCGTCGGTCTGCGGTGCGAACAGACTCGCCTCACAGCGCGCCTTTGGCGGCGCGCTCGGCAGCCTCGCCTTGACCCACGGCGGGGGCTTCCCCGGGCGCCGCAACGTCGTTTTCAATGACGCCGAGGCAGCGCACCTGTACGACGTGCTGCCGGTTCCTGGCGCGCTTGGCGTCGAGGAACGTCGTCTTCACTGTGACCGTTTTCCCGGCGTACACGCCTTCGGCGATCTTCCCGACGTAACTGTCTTGCCCCTCCTGCGTATAGCCCGCGGCGAGGAGGTCCGAGACGAACGTGTCATACCCCGCCTGTCGGCGAAAGCCAAGGTCCACCCCCACCACTTTCTGGTTCAGAATGTAAATCGTCTGGGAGCCGATGTTCGGGTTGTTGCCCAAGGCTTTCCCTTCCGCCACGGTGTAGCAACCGGCCAAGATTTGCTTCTCCATATCAAACATCGTTTTGGACGGCCCGATCAGTTTGCGCTTCTTCTTCTTCGCGATGGTGGGCAATTCGTGGGCGGATTGACCCAACGTCACTCCGCCGAAGTCCACATCCGCGGCGGGTTTCTTGTCCTGGGCGGTGTCCTGTTCGCCGATGGGCTTGTTCTTGGCGGCAGGGGCATTCTGGGCGGACGTCGGCCACGGGAACAAGAGAGCGGTACAGAGAAACAGAGCCAATTTCAGTTGCATGTAGATGGCCTCCATGTCAGCGTGCCCGCGGCCCGATTACCGCAGGGTGGTGGTACTCGACCGGAGTCTGCCGGCGCCGTAGCAGGCAGACTCCGTGTCCGGAAGCATAATGCGTCTCCGGGACTTTTTCCATTGCACGGCTCGGGGGCGGAGTAATGCGTCAGCACGTCCCGGCCGGTGGACCGGCCGATCATAGGTTGACGTTACTCGCA